>CAZDSN010000054.1:0-12436 GCA_964507675.1 uncultured Ardenticatenaceae bacterium
AAAGCGAAGAAACCCCGCTGCTGTTCGCCATCCAGGATTTAGGCAGCAACTACGCCCTGCAATGGCAGGTAGCCCTGGAAAATGACATGGGCGCATCCGCCGCCCGCGACCCGCGCGGCGGCTTGTGGTACTACACCGCTGCCTCCCCCTGGGTGCGCCGCGTCCTCGAAGACGGCACGCTGGTGCAATCCATCAACATCAACCAACTGCTCAACCAGGAAGGCAACCACGTCCCCACCTCCGCCATATCCGTAGCCACGAATACCGATGGTCATCCCATCCTTATTTTCTCGGCCACGGCTGTGGACTACTCGGTGTATGTGGTGGCTCTGGATGTAGAAACCGAAAGCCTGCTCTGGCAGGTCAACGTAGGCGCTGAGTACCGCGACGTTCCCTTTGGGCAGTTCCCCATCGTAGAAGACGCCAACGGCGATCCGGTCGTGGTGTTTTCCACCTACGCCAGCGGCGTCTGGGGCATCGGCGCGCCCTAGTCAAAGGCAGAAGTTAGAAGGCAGAAATCAGAAGGGCTGGTCGCTGGAGAAAAGTAGCGAAAAACGTCAAAACCGGCGGCGCATCCCGCGCCAGAGACGAAAGCCGACCCAGGCGGCTAACAGACAGGCCAGCCCCAGGCTCAAGTAGGGCGTGATGGGGCTGGCTGCGTTGGCTCCGTTCATAGCGGCTGTTGGCGGCGTAGGGGTAACAGCCTGATTCAAAGCGCGGCGGGGCGCCAACGTGGCCACCCCGCCACCTACTGTTTGCCATGAAGCGGGCAGCGAACGCGCCGCTATGGCCGCCGCCAGACCAACGGCGTCCGTGGGCAGTCCAGCAACGGCAGTGGTAACCACTGCCGCCTGGCTGTCCCCTATCAGAGTCGTGTCGTCCACGGCTCCCTCAGCGTCCAACTGCAGCAGCCAGGCATCGGCCGCTCCCGCGCCAAAAGAAAAGGTATACCCCGCCAACAACGCGCCGCCAGCCAGCGCGCCCAATGGCGCAGCCGTTATGCTTTTGGCAGCATCCGCCGCCAGGCTGCTGCCGTATGTCTTTTGCCACACTATCTGCCCCTGATCATCCAGCCGAAAAACCCAGGCATCCTCATGGCCCGCCCCGAAGGACTCGGTGACGCCGGTCACCAGGTATCCCCCGCCGGCCAAAGGCAGCAGCGCCTCCGCGCGGTCGGTATCCACCCCGCCATACGCCGCCTGCCAGACCACCTCGCCGGCGGCATCTACTTGCATCACCCATGCGTCCTGGCCGCCTGTCCCCGCTGAATCTGTGTAGCCGGCGGCTATCACGCCGCCATTGGCGGCACTTTGCAGCGCCAGCCAGCCATCAGCCAGCAGGTCCCCATACCGTTTTTGCCAGATCACCGCGCCATCGCTCCCCAGTTTTAGCAGCCAGGCGTCGCTTAAGGCTGCGCCAAACGACCAGGTCTCACCGGCGACCGCAAAGCCGCCATCGGCAGTGGCTACCACTGCCTTGAATTCGTCCACGGCGGGGCCGCCGTAAATGGCCTGCCAGACGATATTGCCGGCAGCGTCCAGCCGCCACACCCAACCATCAGAGCCGCCGGCGCTGCCGGAACTGCTGCTGCCGGCCAGCACATAGCCGCCATCGGCCGTGGCCCAGATGGCGCGGGCGGACTCGTTGCCCACGCCGCCAAAGGCATATTGCCAGACGCTTTCGCCGGCGGTATCCAGGCGCATGACCCAGGCATCCTGACCCACAACGCCAAAAGAGCGGGTAGAACCGGCGACAACGGCGCCCCCATCCGCCGCCAGCGCCGCGGCCTGAAAATCGTCATCCTCAGCGCCGCCATACGTTTTTTGCCAGAGGGAAACGCCCCGGTCATCCAACTGCCACGCCCACCCATCCTGTTTGCCCAATCCATAGGAATTCGTGTAGCCCGTTGCCAGATAGGGACCTGCCTCCAGAGAACCCGCATCCGGGCCGCGCAGAGATGTGGCAAAATCCGGCCCGCCGCCGCCATAGGTCAGCGCCCAACGCTGCTGCTGCCAGCCCCAGGCTAAAGCTCCCCACAGCAGCGGCAGCAGCCATAAAGCGGAAAACCTGATCCCCCGCCGGGCGCGGTTGTGGGACGTCTGCTCATTTGCCATCATCGTTACGCAGCGTGGGACAGGTGGCTGAATTCCAGGGAGAACTTGTTGCCTTCGGGATCAAAGCCATTGACTACCAGCGTGCCTGGGGCGGCTTCAAACACATCGCCCAGCGAAACTCCCCTGGCCAGCAGCGCCTCCCTGGCTGCATAGATATTCGCTACACGAAAAACAAACTTGGGTGCGTCCTGGCCGAAATGGCGCTGCCCGCCGCCATGCAGGGCCAACGTGCAAGCCCCCGTGCCAAACGTGACCCACGACGTCTGCCCGTAATTGGCCAGCCCTGACGGATAGGTGACGGGCAGTCCCAAAATGTCGCGGTAGAAACGCACCTGGGCGTCCATGTCCTGTACGTAGAGGATGATTTCCATCAGTTCGGCGAGCATATGATTTCTCCATCAGATTTCCTGACCTGGACAAACCAGAACCCAAAAGATTTTTGCCACGAATTGCACGAATTATCACGAATTTTTCTCTGGTGATTCGCGCCAATTCTCCGTGGGGAAATGTGGGCTGGCAGCCTGCCGGTCAGGTTGGCAACCTGACCGGCGAGCCATTTTCAGGATACCGGGCGAATACAGTCTGGGGTATCGTTAAAAGGGCTGTTGACCAGGGGGCCGACCGGATAGGCGGTCATGAGCGCAGCCGGATAAGGGCGCAGCAGCGGCTGGAGCGTCTCCGGTCGCTGCGCTTGGGGGTCCAGCCAGGCGTCGTAATCGGCCGCGGCGATGATGACGGGCATGCGGTCGTGAATCGGTTGCAGCAGTTCATTTGGGCTGGTAGTAAGCAGCGAGCAGGATTCGATTTCGGAACCGTCAGGCGACATCCACCGTTCCCAAATACCGGCAATCGCCAACACCCCCCCATCCTGCGCCATAATATACATCGGCTGCTTCTTGCCATTTAACTTCTGCCATTCGTAGAAACCATCGGCAGGGATCAGGCAGCGACGATACTTAAACGCCGCGCGAAAGGCGGGCTTCTCCGCCACCGTCTCCGCGCGCGCGTTGATCATGCGCGCCCCCATGCCCGGGTCTTTAGCCCAGGCGGGAATCAAGCCCCAATGCAAATGCGTCAGTTCTTTTTTGCCGGCATCATTCACCCGCACCACCGCCACCGGCTGCGTGGGCGCAATATTGTACCGGGGGGCCACTTGTGGCGTTGCCGGCAGTTCAAATTGAACAGCCAGAGATTCCCCTGAGGTTGCCAACGTAAATCGGCCACACATGTTCACACCTCCCTGACCAGGCATCGTCGCCCAGCCGGATAAACCAACCGAACATATGGTCGTATTTTACCTTATATGGGAGAGACAGGCGAAAGAAAATAGGGGGAAAAGCAAAGACGCGATGGGAAAATCGCGGGGCGACCGGTTGGAGAGAGGAAGTAAAGACGCGATGGGGAAAGGGCGTGTTTCATTTCAGTTGAGGACACTGTCAGGGGAAAGAAATAATTGTTATTCCTTCGTTTTACTCACTTGAAACACACCCATTGAGAAATCGCGGCTACTGTTCATTGGCGCCGTTGGCGCTCCCCCAGGAGAGGAAAGCCGAGCGGCTCCGTTCCTGGCAGCGCAGGTTACTATTATTGGCATGACGCCAGAAATAGGTATTATCCCCCGTCACCATCAACCGGCGACGCCGCAGCACGAGATCGCCGCCGCACGTGGGGCAGTAAGCACTATCGGGCGCATCCCCATCCGCTACAATAGATTCACCATTTCGTAAACAGGCAGTCTTCATCCAACTATACCCCTGCTGATGCCGCGATTCGCCGGCTGGCGCAACCATCATGGCGCGACCAGTTCTAGTCAGGAATCACGTTAGCAGAAACCCATTAAGAGCGCAATTAAGTATGACACAGGCGGCCGTACAAAGTCATTACATCCGCCGGCCACATCTCACCAAAGCCCCACTTCTTATGTCAACAAAAACCGCCGCCCCTGCCCCTCTTGCCAGCGAAAGAGAGCCCGCGCCGCGCCCTCCGAGCCATGAAGGGTATAATTGAAGCCCCCTAGAATCAAGGTCGAGGCGGTTTCCATCCCGAAAACATTATATCCCTTCCCACTGCCTGCCGTCCCCCAAAATCTACCAAAACAACCCGCACCACACCATTTCAAGCCTATCTACGCTCCAATATTCCACAAAAGCGCACACTATCCTCGCCATCTGCGCCATTAACGCCTATGACCATCCAGCGTCCGCTAATGCAAAGGGAAAATTGAATCCAGAAATTTTATGGGTATATTACCATGCGTACAATTGGTAAAGACGTAGCGCATACGCCCATTAGGTAGCGCCGGCTTCCAGCCGGCTTTTGCCAGCATGGATGCTGGCGCTACACTTTCGAAGGAGTTCCCCATGCGCGGGGCGCACCACGAGGAATGAAAATTTTTTGACACGAATTCCACGAATGGCACGAATTTTCTGACCACTGACCACTGTTCACTCACCACTATTTTCGAAGGAGATGTATGCCGAATTTTTCAGTGATTACGCTGGCGATCAATCTGCCGGGACCGGTGGCGGCGGCGCGGCTGCGCCAGCTTGGCGCTGCCGTCACAAAGATTGAGCCGCCCGGCGGCGACCCCCTGGCCATAGCCTGCCCCGCCTGGTACAACCAACTGCATCAGGGCATAACCGTACTCACCCTCGACCTGAAAAGTCAGGCAGAGCGGGCGCGGCTGGAAGAGATGCTGGCAGCAGCGGACTTACTGCTCACTTCCATGCGCCCGGCGGCGCTGGCGCGGCTGGGGCTGTCCCCCGACGCCTTAGCCGCGCGGCAGCCGCATCTATGCCAGGTAACCATTGTCGGGTATGACCCGCCCGACGAGGACAGGGCGGGTCACGATTTGACCTACCAGGCCAGCTTGGGGCTGGTGCAGCCGCCGCAACTGCCGCGCACCCTGCTGGCTGACCTGGCCGGGGCAGAGCAGGCGACGAGCGCGGCGCTGGCGCTGCTGCTGGCGCGGGCACAGGGCCTGGGCGCCGGCAGCGCGGAAGTCGTTTTAGCCAGGGCCGCGGCGGCGTTTGGGCAGCCGTGGCAGTTCGGCTTGACGCACGCCACAGGGGCGTTGGGCGGCGGCTTGCCTGGCTACAATTTGTATGAAACAGCGGATGGGTGGGTGGCGCTGGCGGCGTTGGAGCCGCATTTCTGGCAGCGGTTTGTAGCCGCCGCCGCACTGATGCAGCCAGATAAAGCCACCGTAGCCGCCTTTTTCCGCCAGCAGCCTACGGCGTATTGGACAGTCTGGGCCAGGAAACATGACATTCCGCTGGAGGCGGTGAAGTAGAAGGAAGAGGGAAGAGGGAAGAAGGTAAGTTCACTTAAGGTCTGCCGGCATACACAGGCAAATAGACCGGGTATGCGCCGTGAGAGGCTTGCGTGGTAATGTGGACGGTGGCGGAGAGATTGGGGTCTATGGCCGACACAACCTGGACAACAGCGGTATCTTCAGCCCCAATCTGCGCCAGCGGTGATAGTGTGACAATCACCGTCACGGCGCGGCTGTGGCCGGCGGGCATATCCGCCAGCAGCGCCGTAGAGCCGGCAAACGGCGGGCCAAACTCCGTAAACCAGCCCGGCGCAGCTAAGGTCATGGTGTAGGTGTCCATCATATTGCCGGCATTCGTCACCGTAACCACGTAAGTAATGGAACTGCCTGGCAGCCCCGCGCCAACCAGGTCCTCCGGCAGCCCAATGGCGGGGGCGGCGGTGGCAGTGGTGGTCAAGGTAGTCGTGGTAAACACATCCGCAAAACCCAACGACGTGATGGTTAATAAAGCAGTATCGGTAGTCCCTGCCGGCATCCCCACCGGAACCGTCACCGCCACCTGGAACAAAAGGGATGCCGCCGGCGGCAGCGCATCCGTCTGCGTCAACGGCGGGCTGAAGCTGGCCGGCCAGGCGCTGCCAGAGAGCGCCAGGGCGTATGTATCGGTCACGTTGCCCACATTCTCCAGACCGAGCGTATAAGTAGCCACTTCACCCGGACGGGCGGCAGCGTCCATAACGCCCACCACCGAGAACGCGGGCGCGGCGGCGGCAACTGTGGTCAAACTGGTAGCCGGGGCAAAAGTGGGATCAATGGGCGTGGACAATCCGAAAATGGCTGTATCGGCTGCGCCTGCCAGCGCCGCGCGCGGAACCGTCACCAACACGGTCACCGACAACGCCTGGCCCGGCGTCAGCGGGCCCGTTTCCGTCAGCGGCGGCAGCAGCGCCGTCTCCCACTGCGCCGCCAGGGACACATCGTAGTTGTAAACAGAAAGGCTGGTATTGGTCAGCCAGACGGTATAGGTGACGACCGCCTGGGGCGGAGCCTCAGCACTCTGTCCAGGAGAGAGCAGGACGGCAGGTGCAGCCACGACAGCCGAGGTCAGGGTGGTGGAGAGGACAGCCCCCGCATTTTGCAGCGACGCTGCCAGCACAATTGCCTGATCCGTACCGCCAATGGGCGCATCTTCAGGCACAACTACCGTCACGCGCAGGGATTGAGCCGCGCCAGGCGCCAGCAGGTCTGTTTGCGTCAGCGGCGGGGTGAAGGCTGTTTGCCAGCTAAAATCGCTCAGGGTCAGACTGAATTGGTCAGCCGCCGCCCCTGTGTTAGTCACCGCCAGGGTATAGGTGATGACGTTCCCCGGCAGCCCCCCCTGCTGCTGCGGCGGCGTCAGGTTGACGCCCGCCCCCGCATTGCTGCTGACAATGATCGCCGTCGCCGTGACAGCAGACGTCAACTGCGAGGTGGCCTGGATGGTCACGGCATCGGACGAAACGACGGGATTGGCTGGCAGAGAGACCATCACCCCAACCGCCGCGCCTGTGCACGGGAGCAGCATTTCCGTCTGCGTCAGCGGCGCAGTAAAGTCAGCATCCCATAAAGTGGTGGGCCAGTAAGCGTCTGCCAGGGTGAGGGCATAGCTGTCGGCGACGCCGCCCGTGTTGCTGACGGTGAAAGTGTAGGTGACAACTTCACCTGGCAGCCCGGCAGCCGCGGCGGTGGGCGGTTCAATGGTCACCGCCGGCTGCGCGGGCGGCGCGCCCACGCCATACCATACCGCCAGGCCATCGTGCAGCGCGTTGGCTGCCGGCATCTCTTCATCCACGTACAAAATGCCCTCCGTGCCGGTCTGGTCTTCAATGCCGGCTACGGCAAAGGTAGCATCCGACATCGTCAGGTACTGCACCATGATGTCTCCCGTATCCAGGTCGAGAATAATCTCAAACGTATCCAGACCGCCAAACAGGTTCTCATACTGGTGATACTCGATTACAAACCAGTTGCGCCCCTGGCTGGTTTCGTGCAGCGTGTACACAGCCATATCGGACTGTCCCAGCGGGTGAAAATAGATGTTACCCCAGGCGGCGTAAATGGCGCCGTTGGGATCGTCTGGCGTGTCGTTGGGGATAGGGGGATTGCCGCTGGGGACATCGTCATCGTACAGGTTCTCATCGCCAAAAAGGACGACGCCGAAATCATTGAACCAGACATGGTCATAGCTCTCGCCGTAGAAAGCAAAACTCTGGCTCAACGGCAGGGTGACGGAAACAAAGTCTGGCAGGTCCAGGTCGGCGGCGTCCAGGTCCCAACGCTGGCCGCCGGTGGCATCCACCCATTGGAAGATAACGCCGCTGCCACAGGCATCGCTGTCGTACACATTGTAAGCCAGGCGCGGCGAAGCCGCAGCGGCGACCAGCGGCTGGCCGGCCAGACTATGCCAGAGGGCAGTGAACAGGGCCGTTGCCAGAACAAGCGGGATAAGTAAGAGCATATGGGTTTTCATGAGCGTTCCTCAAGAGCGGGCGCACCGAAGCCCCTGGCTCAGGCCAAAGCCACGACGAAGGAAAATTTGCCGCCCGCGCATCCTTGTTCGGGCAATCGGACAAGGATGCCCGATCCACATGACCCCATTATGCCAGATATTGCCGCGCCAGGCATGACATAAAGCGTCTGATTGGCGGACAAAACTCGTTTTTACCGCCAGGCGCGCCAGGAACACAAAGGAAGGTTCTTCGCGCCCTTTACGTCTTGGCGGTGAGTTTTAAGATCTGTCAGTCACCCGGCATAAAAGGGGGTATTTACGCCGCGTCCGCTTTATGGCACAATGAGGCTATGCCTGTCCAGGTCAGCGTGGAACTGCGTTCAAAATTGCCGGCGCTGTGGCTCCTCCTGCTGCTGGTTCCCGCCATCCTCCTGCCCGACCGCATCTGGAACAGTTTGCTGGTGGGGGTGGGCGGACTGTTTGTGGCCGCCTACATTTGGGCCAGGACACTGGCCAGGGGACTGCGGGCAGCGCGGCAGTTGAAGTTTGGCTGGGTGGGCGTGGGGGACCGGCTGGAAGAGCAGTTTGAACTGGTCAACGAAGGCTGGCTGCCGGCATTTTGGATTGAAATTCAGGACGACTCCAACGTCCCTGGCTACCGTGCGGCGCTGGTGCGCAGCGTGAATGCCGGCAGCACCCGTTGGCGGCAAAACGCCATCTGCCAGCAGCGCGGGCAATTCCGCCTGGGCCCGTGGCGGCTGATCAGCGGCGATCCATTTGGCTTCTTTCGCGTCACGCACACCTTTCCCGTTTCCGACGAGATCATCATCCATCCCCCCATTCACACCCACATCCCCGTCCCCCTGCCCGCCGGTCAGAGCGATGGCCGGGTGCAGGCGCGGCAACGCGCCTGGCAGGCGACTATCAACGCGGCCAGCACGCGCCACTACCAGCCCCACGACCCTTACCGCTGGATTCATTGGCCTACGCTGGCACATACAGGGGAGTTGTACGTGCGCGAGTTTGACCTGGACGCCGCCGGCGACATCTGGATTTACGTGGATATGCAGGCCAGCAGCCAGCTTGGGCAGGAAGGCGATCCCCCAAACAGTAGAGACGTTGCATTGCCACGTCTCTACTTAAACAACACCGCTGAACACGCCATTATCATTGCCGCAGCGCTGGCCGCGCAGGCGCTGCAGCAGAACCGGGGGGTGGGCGTGGCCTGTTATGGGCAAACGCCGCAGGTGATTCCGCCCGGGCGCGGTCAGGGGCAGCAGTGGCGGATTTTGCGAGCGCTGGCGCTGGCACAGGCGGATGGCACGGCCTCCCTGGAAACAGGCCTGCGCGATTTAGGGCAGCAGGTGGGGCGAAACACGGCGGTAGTCATCATTACGCCCAATGGCGCCGCCACCTGGTTGGCGGCGGGCGCGGAGTTGACGCGCCAGACGCAATTGGCGGGCCGGGGCGGGCGCAGCACGGTGATTTTGTTGGATCGCCCCAGTTTTGGCGGGACGGGCAGCAGCCAGGCGCTGCAGGACATGATCCGCCAGCTTTTTGCCGAATGTTACGTGCTGCGGCGGGGGGATGTGGAAATGCCGGCATTAACCGCCCCCAAACACGGCTTCTGGGAATTCAAAATCACGCCCTCAGGCAAAGCCATCCCCGTGCGTACCCCCTATGATTGAAGATCAGAACGTCGCCGGCAGAGAAACAGGACGGATAACGTGGGGCTGGGTTGAGCAGCGACTGCGCCCGGCGGAAGGGTGGCTGGCCTTTCTGCTGCTGGGGATAGTTGTGCTCTGCCTGATGGGGGCAGTGGTGGAAGCCCAGTGGACGCCTGATGTGCGCGTGGTTGTGCCGGCAGCGCTGGTCGGCTTTCTAGCCGGCGTTTTACTGGCGCGGCGAGCGCTGCGCGCCTGGCAGTCGTGGGCGCTGCTGCTGCTCTACGGTCTGCTGCTGACCACCGTTTACCTGGCGCGACTGCTGCCCCCCTGGCGCATTCTGCTGGATGATTGGAGCGGCTATGCCCAATTCAACCGGGAACAGGCAGCCCTGTTTGTGGATCGCGGGGCCGGCTGGTTCAAGGCGGTATGGAGCGGCGGCAGCAGCCAGGAAACGATCGTGTTTTCCTTTGGCCTGGGTCTGTTGATCTGGCTGCTGGCCGCCTATGCCGGCTGGAGCGCGCTCCGGCAGCGGCAGCCGGTGTCCGGCCTGATGTTGATTGGACTGGCCCTGGCCGTTAACGGGTACTTTGGTTCGGCCCCCCTCTGGTATGCCGTCACCTTCGTGGCCGCCACGGCGATGCTGCTGGCTGTACTCCACTACGCCTACCTGGAACAGGATTGGGATGCCAACCAGGTCAGTTATCCGACCGACATCCGCGCCGAACTGGTCATGGCCGCCGGGACGGTGGCGGCCATTCTTGTGTTCCTGGCGATGACCATTCCCACCGTCCGGCTGCGGGAAGTTACACAGGCGTTTCTGGCCCAGCCGGTGGTGCAGCAAACAGAAGAAACGTTGGCGCGGGCTTTTGCCGGCATCCGTTCCCCGCGTCAGGAGGCAGCCACAGCCTTCAGCGGCGCTGGCATTCTGCCCAACGATTTTTTGCTGGGCAATCCCCCTGAGCTGGCGAATACAGTCATCCTGACAGCGACCGTCAGCCCCAATGCGCCTGCCGGCCTTCATTGGCGCGGCCTCAGCTACGATGTATACAACGGTCAGGGATGGGAACTGTCCACAGAGCGGCAAGAACCAGTGATGGCCGGCATCCCCATCCCCATCCCCCCCATCAGCCAGGCGGTGACGATTACGCAAACCGTGTACTGGCTTTTCGCGGCACGCAGCGCCCGCTACACCCTGGGGCTGCCGCGCCAGTTTGACCAGCCGGTTACCGTCTTCTGGCGCGGCGTGGATGATTTGTCGCAGGTGCGCGCTGCCGGCAGCTCCACTTATACAGCCATCTCCACGGCCAGCGCCGCCAGCGAAACTGCCTGGCGGCAGGCTACTCTGGCCGGTGTCCCGCCGTTGATCATTGGGCGGTATACCCAACTGCCGGACACGCTGCCAGCGCGGGTGCGGGCGCTGGCCCAGGAAATCACGGCGCCCTACGCCGCTGCCTACGATCAGGCGCGGGCCATCGAGGCTTTTCTACGTCAGTACCCGTACAGCCTGGACGTGGAACTCCCTCCCCGTGGGCGCGACCCGGTGGACTTTTTCTTATTTGATTTGCAGCAGGGGTACTGCGATTACTACGCTTCGGCCATGGTGACACTGGCTCGCAGCGTCGGCCTGCCCGCGCGGCTGGCGGTGGGCTACCTGGCGCAGCCGCCCAATGCCGCCGGGGTGCAAACGATTGTGCAGTTGAACGCCCACGCCTGGGCAGAGGTCTATTTTGCCGGCTATGGCTGGTTGGAGTTCGAGCCGACAGCCTCCTTCCCGCTGCGCCCGCCGGCAACTGCGGCGGGGGATAGTCCGCCCGATTTCGCCGCCACAGCCAGCCCCGCTGCGCCTCTGCCCGTTCCCCCCGCCGCCAGACCTGTGCCGTATGGCTGGTATGCGGCAGGCTTGCTGCTTTTCCTGGCATGGGCGGCGCTTTGGGCACGGCGGCGGCAGGCTGCGCCCAGGTTGGATGGGGTGCAGGTGGCTTATAGGCAGCTGCAGCGGCAGGCGCGTCAGTTGGGGCTGCCTACGCCAGATAGCCAGACACCCCTGGAATTCGCCGCCGCCTTCAGCGCCCATCTGCAGCGGCTGTTGTTCTGGCTGCCCCCTCGCGTCGCGAATACGCGCCTGGCGCATTGGGTAGCAATAGGCCAGACAGGCGCAATGCGCCTGGCGCAGTTCTTTATGCGCCGGCAGTATGCGCCCCCGCCAGCGCGGGCTGCGGCGAACGCTGCTGCGCCCGGTGTGTGGCGCGAAATGCGGCGACCCTTGTGGCTGCTGCGTCTGTTTCGCCGGCAAAAGGGAGGTTGAGGATTTTAGCCACGAATCACACGAATTTTCACGAATTTTTTCTCAGCGCCCTCCGCGTCTCCGCGTGAGGCTATTTTCGATGGAGGCAATGAACAGGAACAATGCCGCTCACCTACACGACCACATTTCGCGCCCGCTTTTATGAATGCGATGCCTATGGGCATCTGAACCACGCCACTTATTTGCGCTATATGCAGGAGGCGGCTTTCGATGCGTCGGCGGCCGCCGGCTATGACATGGATTATTATGCGCAGGTAGGGCTGCAGTGGCTCATCCGCGAAACGCACATCACCTATTTGCAGCCGGTGCTGCACCAACAGTCGGTAGACGTGAGCACCTGGGTAGGGGATTTTCGGCGGGTGCGGTCACGGCGGATGTATGAGATGCGGCTGGCGGGTACAGACAGGTTAGTGGCGCACGGGCACACGGATTGGGTGTACGTGAATTCAGCCACTTTTCGCCCGGTGATCGTGCCAGAGGAGATGATTCACACTTTTGTGCCTGAAGGCGTACCCCACCTGGGGGAGAAGCGCGATCCGTTCCCGCTGCCGCCGCCCGCGCCGCCAGGCGTGTTCCGGCTGCGGCAGC
>CAZDSN010000055.1:0-12341 GCA_964507675.1 uncultured Ardenticatenaceae bacterium
AATCCCCAGACGCCGCCATTTCCATCATCATCCATGAAACTGCCATCGGCGTAGAAGTAGAAGATGCCATTACCGCTGCCGCCATTCCCCATTGCATATTGATAGGTCATGTCGGCCACCAGGTTGGGGTTGCCCATTAGCGGGAAGGTAGGCCCAGGGAAGCCAGGCGGGGCTGGCCACAACGGTTCGCCGTTGTCTACGTCGAAATCTTTGGTGTCGCTGGCGTTGTTGTCTACCGCCGCTGTGATGAAGTACCGCGCTTGCGGCGCGCCGGCGCTGTCAATCATGAAAACCAGTACGCCATTGTTGTTTGTCAGCACGTGACCCATTTCCGCGCCATTGACATAAACAGTCGCCAGGCTGTTTGCCGGATAGCCTACACCGGTGAAAGCAAAGATGCTGCCGGACGCCCCATCGTTGTGATTCACATTCAAATCAGGAACATAGGCTTGGGCAAAGGCCTTCCAATCCAATGGTTCTTCCGGCCGGTGGGCATTGGCCACCAATACGGTGCCTGAGGCCATGATAAACAGGGCTACCAGGGCACGTCCCAATAATTGCCACGTATTTTTTCGCATAGGTTCTCTCCATAAAGGGTAAAGCAAGTCAAAAGTCGCGTGGACCTGACTGCCAACAATGCCTGCTTAGATAGTGTGACGCCAGCTAAGCCAGGACATAACAAACATGAAAGGCAAACAATCGGCGGCCCCACCGGTTGGGGTGGAGACAGAGCACCCGTTGGAGTGGAGACTTTAGTCGGAACGGCCTGACGAGCCTCCACTCCGGCAGAATTTGTTTGGCAGACGGCTATTGATTCTGCATGAAAGGGACGTACATAGCCTGCATGATGCGCAGAATTAGCGCATCCCCTTCTTTTTCCCGCAGCAGGAAGACGCCTTGCAACTCCAGGGTGACCTCATCCTGCTCACTGCCATCGCTGACATGCACTGTGTAAATCCCGGACATGGCCTGCCAGGTATCCAGGATAAAGGTAAAATTGCCGGCAGCATTTGTCTCTACCGTCCCAATTTGGCGTTCGTGGTTATTAAAGGTCAGCAGCACGGGCAGTGTCTGGTTGGGCGCAAAGTGAGCGCCGGAGAACGTGAAGAAACTACCCGGCCGCCCGGTGGTGAAGTTTGCCGCCAATGCCGCTGGCGCTGGGGTTTCCGTTGGGGCAATAGTCGTTGTCGCTGTAGCTGTTGGGGAGGGTGTTTCCGTTAACACAGGCGTCTCGGTTGGCGTAGCCGTCTCCGTTGGCTCAGACGTTTCCGTGGGTTCACCCGTTTCGGTAGGCTCAGGCGTTTCCGTCGGTTCCACAGATGGTGTAGCGGTTGGGGTAGCCGAGGGTGTGGCTGATGGCGTAACTGGCGGCGTAGCTGATGGCGTGGCCGTTGCGCCTCCTAAGAGGGGAAAGGTGGGACCGGGGAAGTCTGGCGGCGCCGGCCACATCGGTTCGTCCCATTCCAGGTCGAAGTCTTTGGTATCCGAGGCATTTCCCCCCACGGACGCGGTGATGAAGTATCGCCCCTCGCTGCCGCCCTCGCTGTCAATCATAAAGGTTAAGATGCCCAGGTTACTGGTGGTGACGTGTCCTACAATCAGGCCGTCGGCATAAACGGTAGCCAGGCTGTTAGGGGGATAGCCAACGCCCACGAAGGCAAAAATACTCCCTGGCGCGCCTTTGTCATGATTGACTTCCAGATCAGGTTCATACCCACCGGCAAGAAGGCGCCAGTTTAATGGTACTTCTTCGCGGTTGGCGTTGGCGACCAACGCTGTGCCCGATGCCATGATTAATAGGGCTATGAGGGTGCGTCCAACTATTTCCACTACACGTTTGGGCATAAGATTTCTCCGGTCAATTGTTACGTGGCTGCAGCCGGTATATCGGCCCAGCCGGAACAGCTTCCATGTCGCGCAAAAAGGCGACGGGTGGGTTGTTGATATAAATGGGTCGCTCTTCAATCTCCTGGTAGATAAATTGCTCTATATCCTGACCGCTGATCAAAAAGCGGTTGATGAGAGTCACGTCGGGCCGTACGCCTTCCACAAGCTGCAAGTATTCCAGCACGGGCACGGTATCCCACCAGCCAAAGACGATGGCATTTGGCTCCAGTTCCGCCATGATGTTTTCCCCCAGTTCCCGCGTGCTCCAATCGTCTGACAGGTCTACCAGCCGCCAGGTCCAGGCCATGGCCGCGACGACGCTGAGAATCATCACGATCCGCACCAGCCATTGTGTCGTACTGAACAATGGGTTGCGGGTGGTTGTCTCTCTCCCCTGATCACTCCCGGCCATGACCTGAGGGGTATCTGCGTCTGCGGCTGTGGGGCGGTTTCTGGCAAGCGTCTGCGCCAGCCGCCGCCAGGCATCCTGCCCTGATCCGCCCCGTATCCAGTGTAGTAGGGTCTGGTAGCCCAGGCCCAGCCACAGCGCCCAGATGAGGTAGTTAGGCAGGAACATGGTGTTTTTGTCTATGACGCGGTAGTTGATATAGAAGAAGGCATTGCCGGCAAACATGAGCAGCAGCATGATTCCCTGCCGCCAATCCCGCCGCAGCCAGACTGCCAGCCCCAGCAGACCTGGCCCCAGCCCAATGGCAAAGAAGGAGCGCCCCAATTCATTCACAAAGGCTGCCGTTTCTTGCCATAGTTCGCCGGCGGTGTAGCTCATCATCTGCCCGGCAAAAGTGCGCCCGGTCACCAACCACCACAGGTTGCGCGGGGAGAGCAGGTCGGTGGGGATGAAGTTGCCGCGCGCGTCATAAATGCCAATGTAGTTGAAAGCAGGCGCCTGCGTGTAGCGCCACGGCAGCAGCAGGTAAACGCTTAACCCCAAAAGCAGGGCGGCGGCAGCCCAAAGCCACGTTTGCCGCTGGCGCAGCAGGTGCGGGGCAGTAACCGCCACGTACCAGACTAATGCCGGCAGCAGCAGCGCCGTTGCCGCGTGATTCCCCATACTGATTGCCGCTAACCACACCCCCACGGCCAAACCCCGGGGCGTTGGCCGTTCTGCCCAACGTATCATCCATCCAATCAACCCGGCCATCAATGCCGTGTGCAGGGTATAGACTTCAGCCACCAGCGACAAGGACCAGAAATAGGGGGCGGCGGCCAACAGACCCAGGGCCCCCAGACGCGCCCATCCCGACACCTGCTGCCGTCGCAAAATTCTTTCGGCCAGCATGATGGTCAGGGCGCCAAAGAAGGCGGACATCAGATTCAGGCGATACCCCACGTCCCCCAGCGGCAGCAGCGCCCAAAATTTACCCAACAGTAAATACAGGGGGTACCCCGTAGCTCGCACCAGACCGTTGGTGGCTGCGGCTGTCGTTAACTCGGCGCTGTCCAGGTTGTAGATGGTGGGCGCTAACGTTAAAACGTAAAGACAGAAAGGCAGGGCGAAGGCCAGCACCGTTGCCCGGTCAATGGCGGCCAGGGCCGTTTGCGACCATTTTATGGCGGTCCGCCGCCAGATAGTAGCTGGCGGCATTGGCCTGGTTGGGCTGTTGCTGCCAGCAGCCGCCCAGCTATATTCGGGGTGCAACTCGCTTTCGACTAAGGGGGAAGTGGATTTCGTGGGCATTCGGTATTCTGCCGGCATGGGCACAGTTAACTATTTAATCCAGACTGTTTCACCAACTACCTGATTTTGCTCAGGCTGATGAGAAGAAATAGGAATTGTGTTTCTGGCAGCATGGTCAGCACGGCGTCTATCAGCGCGGCAGGCCATACATTGAATCTTAAGTCGCTGATGTCGCCTAAAAGTAACGGACTCAAGTCCATTAAATCTAAAATTGGGGCCAGATGGACTGCCCGGCCATCCATTCCATGAAATGGAAAGGTCGGGCAGCCCCATGGAGGAGACAGGAATCAGGTTAAAGAGGAATAGAAGGAACAGGTCGAGCCGTTATGGCGACTGCACGATCATGGGGGCGTAGACATGAGACATGACATGTAGCATGAGGCCACTACCCTGCTGCTCGCGCAACAGAAAAACGCCTTGCAGCTCCAGGGTGACTTCATCCTGACCTACGTTGTCGCTGGCTATGATGAGATAGTCGCCGGGTACAGCCTGCCATGTGTCTAGAATGAAGCTGAAAGTACCCACGGCGCTGCTCTGTACCGTTCCCAAGACGCGCTCCCGATCCTGGAATCGCACCCTTATTTCCACCTGATAGTTAGGCGTAAAACTGCTGCCGTTGAAAGTGAAAAAGCTGCCAGGTCGCCCCGTATTGTAATTAGACGTCAGCAGCCGGTCGGCTGCGGTTGGCGTCGTTGTGGGCGTGGCCGCCATAGTAGCCGTAGGTGGCGCTGTAGCTGTGGGTGTCGCCATGGCTGTAGATGTCGCCGTAGGTGTGGATGTCGCCATGGCTGTGGAGGTCGCCGTAGGTGTGACCGTCGTTGTCGTTGTAGGCGTTGGCGTGGCGCCAGGCGTTTCCGTTATTTCCGGCGTCTCGGTTGGTTCCGGCGTCTCGGTTATTTCCGGCGTCTCCGTTGGTTCCGGCGTCTCGGTTATTTCCGGCGTTTCTGTTGGTTCGGGCGTTTCCGTTAATTCTGGGGTCTCGGTTGGTTCCGGCGTCTCGGTCGGCTCGGGGGTTTCGGTAGGGTCTTCCCCTGGCGTGGGCGTGATGCCGCTCACCAGGTCAAAGGTGGGGCCAGGGAAGCCAGGCGGCGCGGGCCACAGATCGCCGCCAAATTCAAGACTGATGACGCGAGTGGCTGAAGCGTTTGCCCCGGCTGCCGCCGTAATAAAATGCTCCCCTTCGCCAGCGCCGGCGCTGTCAATCATAAAGGTGATAACGCCATTGCTATTGGCGTTCAAACTACCCACCAGGATGGCATTGCCATAGACGTTGACTTGTGTGTCCGGCGGATAACCAATGCCCGTAAAAGCAAAAATGCTGCCTGGGGCGCCTTCATCGTGATTGACAGACAAGAGAGCGGCGACCATGCTGCTGGCGGCAGGCTGGGCGCTGGCCTTGTCAGGCAGATTGGTCGCGGCCATCAAGGCTGCACCCAATCCGAATACAAGTAAAACAAAAAGGAATCTTCCCCCTATTTCCAGGCTGGACTTGCGCATACCTTCTTTCTCCATGGTTACGGAGCAGCCACCAGGTCATCCCTGATAAGCTGCTGCCTGTGACAACAAAACTCAGGGCCCGATAATCAGGCAAAGATTTCCCGGACGGGTTGCCTGACAGGTATCCCTCACCAGAGGAAATGGGGAACAGAAGTTATGGCAGCGGTCAGGAAGCTGACCCCGAAGCCCTACATGGACTGTAGGCTATCTATTGTCCACATAATCAGGCAAATGACCAAAAATGGCATAACTTTTTCGCGAACAAAACGACTGTAATCGCAAGATTGGCTATTGGGACTATTGTGTAAAAGACAAAAAGGTGTACAATAAAAGTGGTGGCGGCCCTTATTGGCGGGAGGACGAGCCAACGCCTCAACAACCGCTTTGCGCACTCAACGCCACAGAGAAGTATGATTTCACAACCCGTTGTAACGCCCCCCACTCGAGCGCAAGCCCGACCATCCTTTGAGCTGGAGATTAGCTTTCTCGCTATTCTTATCTTGAGCGGTGTATACATTGCCTATGAAATCATGGCCGAGCCACGCGGCGGCCATCTCTTTGGGCATTGGTTAGGCATTCTGGGGACGTTGCTAATGCTCATGACCGAGATACTCTACAGTCTGCGTAAACGCACTACGCTCCTCAACTGGGCCGGCCCGGTGCGTTATTGGCTCTCCTTTCACATCTTTACCGGGCTGGTGGGGCCATTCCTGGTGTTAATGCACACCGGCCTACAATTTCGCGGCCTGGCGGGGCTTTCCTTCTGGCTCACCGTAATCGTTGTCGTCAGCGGCTTTATGGGGCGTTACCTATATACAGCCTTGCCTCGCCGCCTGACGGGTGTGGCCCAATCTCACGCCGAATTAACGGCGGAAGCCCGGAATTTGCAGACATCTCTGGCTGTTTTTCGACAAGAGAAAACCACCCACGTCCAGAATGTTATTGCCGAATTGAGCCAGCGCACCACACAGCGAGCAGCCTGGATTAGTTTGTTGGGCCGCAGCTTTTTTCAATGGCGTTACAAACGAAAGCTGGCGCGTGCTTTGCGCCAGTTGGATGAACTGGAACGTACCCAGCAAAAGGAACTGGCGGCATTGTTGGCCCGGCAGCGAGAATTGGAACGGCAGATGGAAACGCTGGAGACAGCTCGCGGCTATATGCAATTGTGGCATATGGCGCATGTGCCCATCGGTTTGACGCTGTTCTTTTCGGTGGCCATTCATATCGTAGCCACTGTCTATTTTCGTGCCGGCATTTTCAACTGACCTTCGTCCCCATTAGACCCTGATGGCCCTGGCTGCCCGCTGGCGCCCGCGCCTGGCCGGTCTCCTTCCCATGAAACGGCATCGTCTTGTAGAACGACAACACCCCATCTTTTCCCCCATTGGATTGACGTCAACTTTTATCCTGGTGGCCGGGTTGTCGCTTTTTGTCTGGGTTACCGGCGGTCGAGCCTTTAGTCCAGGCAATCTCTCCGCGCTGAATGTCAGGGGAGAGGAAGTGGGGGGTTTTCTGAGTCACGCCGATTTTCAAGATGCCTGCACCCAATGTCACGCCCCTTTTAAGGGAGTGGAAGCCGTTCGCTGCGAAAACTGCCACACCAATGTAGCCAGGCAGCGGAACGCCGGGCAGGGGCTGCACGGCCATTTTGAAAATGTAGCCAGTTGCGGCGATTGTCATCAGGAGCACAAAGGGGAAAACTTTGATCTGGCGGCTGCCGCGGAGCATGATTTTGATCACAGCGTCACAGATTTTAGCCTGGCGCGGCATGAACTGGATTATGCCGGCGCTGCCCTGGCCTGCACCACCTGCCATCCACCCCAAAGCGCTGTGACCATAGATGCCGCTATCTGCCTGGATTGCCATAAACAAGAAAAGCCCGGCTTTATGGAAACGCATCTGGCCGACTTTGGCGCGGACTGCCTGACCTGCCACGATGGCCTGGACACGCTGGCCCGCTTTACCCTGGAGGAGCACGCCCAAAGTTTTGCCCTGACCGGTCTCCATGTGGAAACGAGCTGCGCGGCCTGTCACACTGCCGGCATTTTCGATGAGACTCCCTCTGACTGCGTGGCCTGCCATGCCGAACCCGATCAGCATCGCGGCCTGTTTGGTCTGGACTGCGTTGCCTGCCACACGCCCGATGGCTGGACACCGGCCACGCTCGATCCCGCCATTTTTGACCATGCCCGCGACACCGGCTTTAGTCTGGCGCGACACGCTACCAATTTCGATCAGACGCCCTTTACCTGTGACGCCTGTCACACTGGCCCCCAGTTTACGTTTGCCGTGGCCCAATGCACTGACTGCCACGCGCAGGCAGATGCCCCATTTATGACGGCGCATGTCACGCAGTTTGGCGACAACTGCCTCTCCTGTCACGATGGTCACGACCGCATGATTGACTTTGATCATGCTGCTGTCTGGCCCTTAGAGGGACAGCACGCCACGGCAGATTGCGTTGGCTGTCATCAGGCGCAGGTTTTTGCCGGCACGCCCCGCGACTGTGTGGCCTGCCATGCCGAACCTGATTTACATGCCGGCCTCTTTGGTCTGGATTGCGCTGCCTGCCATACCCCCGTCGCCTGGCAGCCTGCCCGGCTCATCCACCACACTTTCCCCTTAACACATGGGGATGAAGGCGAAATCCCCTGCGCTACTTGTCACGTGGCTTCCTTTGATCAATACACCTGTTACAACTGCCACGAGCGAATAGAAACCGAACAGAAACATAGTGAAGAGGGCATCCTCTCCCCTGAACTGGAACAATGTGTCACCTGCCATCCGACGGGCACGGAAGACGAAGCTGAAAATGATTGAGCAATCGCCCCTGGCGACTATTTTCTCCTTATGGGGGATGTCATGAAACATCGCTATCCGCTGGCAGCGCTGCTCACGCTCTTGTTTGTATCGTTGCTGGTAGTTACCCGCGCGGTTCAGGCTGATCCGCCGCCATCACCGCCACAGACTCGTCTGGTTTTCACCAACGAGTCGGCCTTCCTCAACACCCTTGTTGCTCTCGGCTACGCCCCGTATCATGAAGGTTTCGAGGACGACAATGCCTGGGGATCGGTGAGGTCCCTCGTTAATGACCCCAACACGGCCCCCAGCATTACTAACCTGGGTATCACCTGGACGGCCAACAACGTCAACAGTGAAGTCACCACCGGAAATGGCCCGGTGCGCACAGGCGAATGGGGCTTTTACACCCTACCCCACGGCGATCCCTTTAACGGTATCAACGATGGCTGGATTAGCTCTTCTACGGAAACGCTTTATGCTGTCGGCGGGTGGATCGAGACAAACACACCACCTGCCAGTCTGGCCCTGATTCTGGATGGGGATGAGGGCAATCCGGTTGATTTTCCTGACGACCAACTGGGCACACAGCATAAATTTTTTGGCGTCATTGATACCAATGGCTTTACCCAGTTTGAGTTCCGTGAAATCGAAGCGGTGCCCCCTGACGAATTGAAATACATCTTTGGCGACGATTTCTTTTGGGCTACGGCCAGTGGCAATCTCCAACCCGCTCCCCTGCAAGCCTGGAACATTCTGGTGGGGACATCGCAAGGTGGCGGTCTGGCGGCGCTGCAAGCGTCAGATGATAGCTACGCTTCCATTCTCAGCGCGCTTTCCGGGGCACGCCAGCTTGTCGGCATCCTTGCCGTTGCCCAGAGTCCACTGACTACAGTTTCCCGCCTTAATGTAACTGTTGAATCGGCTGCTGGCAGCGATGGCATCTTTGGCGTCGTGCGGCTGCGAGATTTTGCCGCTGGCTCCTGGTACACGCTCAGCTACTTTCCGATTACAGCCAGCGACACGCGCCAATACCTGCTCGATGCCCCCGATCCCAATCGCTTTGTGCGCGACAGCGACGGCCTTGTGTTCGTGCAACTGATCAGTATCGGCTATGGGCCTATCTTTCCCGACGGCTATACCCTGCGTTTGGATCAGGTGCGGGTAGATGTAGCCCCGTAAAACGCCAGTATGGACGTATACCCGTAACTTTTTATCGTTTCAACCGACTTAACATCTGCGATGCCGGGCCGCATGGTTGGTATCGCTATTCTCAACGTCCGGCTCAACCAGCATTCTTATGTCGTTATTGTCTCGTCTATTTACGAAAGAAGCAGAAAAAGAAGCTATTACCATCGTTCATCTTGGACGGGTACAGGCGGATGGCAATCGTTGTGTCCAGTGCGGCGTCTGCGGCTACAACTGCCCCGTAGGCATTGATGTACGCAGCTATGCCCGCCAGGGGTTATCCGTTGACGATGCCGCCTGCATCACCTGCGGTCAATGTATTCAAGTCTGTCCCCGCGGCACACTGCGTTGGGAAAGAATGGTGATTGATGAATCGTAACGGGACGTCCACTGCCAATAATGGGCATCACGGCTTGCCTGCGCGGCACTACGTGATTGTGGGCAATGGGGCCGCCGGCGTCTCTGCGGCGGAGAGTATTCGGGCGCGCGACTCCCACAGCCGTATTACTATCGTCACGGCGGAGCCGTCATTGATGTATTCTCGCCCTGGTCTGGCTTATGTCATGACGGGTGAAATCCCACCGCGCCAGGTGATCGCCCGCCGCGCCGAATGGTATCAGCAGTTACGCCTGGAGGTCATTCACAGCGCTGCCGAGACCCTGGACGCGGCTGCCCAACGCCTCTATCTGGCTAATGGCAGCTTTCTGGCTTACGACAAACTGCTGATTGCCACTGGGGCGCGAGCTACTCCCCCCCCTTACCCGGACGCCTCCCTGAAGGGCGTAGTCTATCTGGATACATTGGCTGGCACAAAGCAGTTGCTGCAACAGGCGCGGCGGGGGCGGCGGGCTGTTGTGGTTGGCGGTGGCATTACAGCTCTGGAAATGGTGGAGGGTTTTGTCCAGCAAAAGGTGGAAACCCATTATTTCCTGCGCGGCAGACAGCTCTGGGGGCGCGTTTTCAATGATACAGAATCCGCGCTGCTGGCAGAGCAGATGGAGACGCACGGCGTACACATTCATTACCAGACAGAGGCGCAGGAAATTTTGCCCTCGCGCTGGGGACACAAGGTGCGCGCCGCCCGGCTGCAGGATGATCGTGAATTTCGCTGTGACATTTTTGGCGTGGCCATTGGCGTCAAACCGCTGCTGGATTTAGTACAGGACACGCCGGTGAAGATAGACCGGGGCATCCTGGTGGATGAATTCATGGAAAGCAGCGTCCCTGGCGTTTTTGCGGCCGGCGACTGCGCCCAGGCGTACGATCCCTGGACGCGCCAGCACATCCTGGACATTCTCTGGCCCAGCGCTGTTGCCGAGGGGCGGGTGGCTGCGTTGAACATGATGGGTCTGCGCCAGCCTATTGAGAAAGGCACGCCGTTTAACGTCTGTAAGTTATTTGGACTGCACGTGACTATTATCGGCCAGATCAATCCGCGCCCCAGCGCCGACGATGAGCCAGAAGTGGTGCAGCATCTGTCGCGGGGATCGTCGGAAACCTGGTTTAGCCGCGCGTCGCACCACACCAGCGCCTGGGCGGCTGCTGGTCTAAACACGCTGCGGCTGTTGATGGATGAAGAGCGTGTGGTGGGGGCGTTAATCATTGGCGAACAGACGTTGGCTGATCCGCTTCGTTCTTTGATTCAGGCGCAGGTAGATATTTCGGCGATACGCCCGGCGTTGCTGGCGGGTGGGGACGAACTACGCACAGAACTGCTGCGCTTTTGGCACGCTTATCAAAAGCAGGTGGGGTGATGAAAAGGCGATTGGTATTAGGTGTGGTGGGTGTCGTGGTATTTGCCGGCATTATTGCCGGCGCCATGAGTTGGTCTTGGGCCCAAAATACGCCCTACGCCGCCGGCCATCCTTTATATGGCTGGCAGCAGGCGGCTGTCCGCTTCTGGCGTGGCTCAATGGGGTCCTCCAGCGCTGTCTCGGCGCGGCCTGTAACTGTCGAACCGGCTGCTGTGCCCGGTTCAGGGACATCTGTGCCTGAAATAGCCGGCGAACCAACCCGCCAGCCTGTATCTGCCGCGGCCGATGCCCTGACCGCTGCCCACATGATCCCCTTCCCTGCCGATGCCATTAATCAGGTGGACCATTCCTTTTTCCCGTTGGAGGGCGGCCATGAGATTGCTGATTGCGCCGCCTGCCATACCCAGGGAGATTACAAGGGAACCAGTCCCACTTGCGCCAACTGCCACGCCCAGGATGAACCTCACGAAGGGGCTTATGGTCTGGATTGCGCTGGCTGCCATGTGGTTCAGGATTGGCAGCCTGTTAGCTTTGACCACACGTTCATGGGGCAACAGGATTGCCGCGTCTGTCACACGCCGCCGCCCAACCATTATGGCGGCGTTTGCCGCGCCTGCCATACCGACACCACCGACTTTCTGACGGTGAACTTCAGCCATGACACGATTGGGGTCACTGACTGCCGCAGTTGCCACCAGCCGCCGCCGGATCATTATGGCGGCGCCTGTCGCACTTGTCATCAGGACACGGATGATTTCCTCCAGGTCAACTTCAGCCATACTAACTTTGCCGGCATAGATTGCGGCGTTTGCCATACGCCGCCGCCCAACCATTATGCCGGCGCGTGCCGCGCCTGTCATCAGAACACCAGTAACTTCCTCCAGGTTAACTTCAGCCACGCCAATTTTGGCAGTGTAGACTGTGGCGATTGTCATGCTCCGCCCGCTAACCATTATCCAGGGGAATGTCGCGCCTGCCATCAGGACACGGGCAGTTTCCAAAATGTCAATTTCACTCACGCCAACTTCACCAGCACCGATTGCGGCGCGTGCCACGCGCCGCCGGCCAACCATTATCTAGGCGAATGCCGCCTCTGCCACCAGGACACGCGCAACTTTAGCAACGCGAATTTTGACCACGCCAATTTTAGCGACATGGACTGCGGCGACTGCCACAGGCCCCCCGCCAACCATTACCCGGGCCAATGTCGCGCCTGCCATCAGGATGCGGGTAACTTTGACAACGTGAACGTTAACCATGCCGGTTTTGGCAGCACTGACTGCGGCGCCTGCCATGCGCCGCCGCCCAATCATTATGGCGGCGAGTGCCGCGCCTGCCACCGGGACACGGGGAACTTTAACAACGTGAACTTCAGCCACGCTAACTTCCCCAACACGGATTGCGGCGCCTGCCACAACCCGCCGGCCAACCATTACGCTGGCGCGTGCCGCGCCTGCCACCAGGACACGGGGAACTTTAACAACGTGAACTTCAGCCACGCTAACTTCCCCAACACG
>CAZDSN010000056.1:0-12339 GCA_964507675.1 uncultured Ardenticatenaceae bacterium
TTTCTTCTGCCGGCAGCATAGGCAGTAGTAGAACTCGTTGGGCAGGGTGGTTGGATATACTTTCCTACTGGAGTTGATAATGCCTTAACAGGTCGTCAATGTACTCTGCCGTAAACAGATCGTTGTTATATTCACAGGCAATACGCAATCCCCCAGGTAAATCAGCTGCGTTGAGAGTCAAATCAAACTGGGATGTTTGTTTTTCCAACGTCGCCGTCTCTAGCATTAGCCCGTTGAGATTGAGTTGGACGCCTGTTTCACCCAGGGCAAAAGCAGCCAACTGCGGCATTTCAGGCAGTGGTGACTTTTGCAGGAGGAACATGGTTTGAAACAGGGGGGAGCGGCTGGCATCGCGTTTGGGGTGTAACCGCTCAACCAGTAATGGGAGGGGATATTCCTGGTGGGCAAAAGCCTCTAACACTGTTTGCCGCACCTGTTCCAGGAAGGTTAAAAAGGGTGGGTTGCCGGCAAGTTTCGAGCGTAAGACGATGCTGTTAGTAAAGTAGCCGGCCAGTTGTGTCAACGCAGCGCGATTTCTACCCGCCACGGGTGAGCCAACAAGAACTTCATCCTGGTTGGTGTAACGATGTATGAGCACCAGGTAGGCTGCCAACAGGGTCATATATAAAGTACTCCCTTGGGAGCGACTCAGCGTAGTTATTTGTTGTGTTATTTCCTGGCTCAACCGGATAGTTTTGACCCTACCGCGAAAAGTCTGGATGGCTGGTCGCGGGTAGTCGCTGGGCATGTTTAGGGGCGGCAGCGTCCCCTGTAGCTGCTGCTGCCAGTAAGCCCACAACCGCGCTCCTTCTGACCCGTCCAGGCGCTCATTTTGCCAGCGGGCGTAATCGGCGTATTGCAATCTGCCAGGGGGAGGCGGTAGAGGCATGTTTTCTCGTTCTGCCTCATACAATCTTCCCAAGTCCCGTATAAGTACAGCCAGCGACCAGAAGTCGGCCACGACATGGTGGATGACGAATAGGAGCATGGTTTCGCGCTCTGTTCGTTGGAACAAATGCACCCGCCATAATGGCGACTGCTGTAAATCAAAAGGACGTTGGGAAGCGGCAGTCAGCGCCTGACTCAAATCGGATTCATTCCAGGCTGACGCATCCTCTACCTGGAAATCCAAATCCATGTGCGTATTAACTTGCTGAATTGGCTCTCCTTCCCGAATCGGAAAGGCCGTGCGCAGGGCTGGATGGCGTTGCGCCAGGAGGCTAAAGGCGCGCTGAAATGCCGGCATATCTAAAGCCGAAAGAATACGGACAGCGCAGGTGATGTGATAGGCAGCGCTCTCAGGAACAAGTTGGTGCAAAAACCAGATGCCTTTTTGCCCATGCGTTAATGCCAAATTGTTCTCTGGGAAGAGATCCGTTGAGGTACTCACAGTCGCTACCAATGGCGTTGGTTCTGTTCCTGTGGCAACCTGCCTGGCAAGTTCGGTAATATTCGTCCCTTGTAAAAGGGTGGCCTCTGGTAGAGCTACCTTGAAAACTTTCTCAATTTCGTGTTCCAGGGCAATAGCCGTGAGTGAATCAAGCCCCAGTTCATTAAGGGGACGGTGTATATCGAACTGTGCGGGATCTATTTGCAGCGTTTGAGCTATCCGTTGTTGCAAATATTGTTCTATAAGGGTTTGACGTTTGCCGGCATCGTTTGTTTGGGACAATTCTGCCGGCAGAAAATCAGTTTCTTCTTCCAGGTCAACTGCTATTGGCATATCATGCAGAAAACTTTCTCCGACTTTATCCAACTCCCCAGCCAGGAAAGCGGCTCGTGTTGCCTGCCGTTGAATCTTGCCGCTGGAAGTTTTGGAGATCGAGTGGGACTTTATCAAGACCACGCCATAAAGTTGCAGTTGGTACACCCTGGCCACAGCCTGGCGCATAGCGCGAAAAATATCCTGCAAATCAGCGTCGCTGGCTAATCCGTCATTGCCATTCAGGCGAGACTGGCGGATTGAATTATCCACTTCCTGCACGTGAACCAGCCGTTCTTCCCCCTCCATCTGCACAGAAAACGCAGCGCCACATCCAGGGCGCAAAGCTGGATGGCTTTGCGTGATAGTTTGTTCAATATCATCCGGGTAATAATTTTGGCCGCGAACGATGATCAGATCCTTGAGTCGTCCCGTGATAAATAGTTCCCCTTCTTGTAAGAAGCCCAGATCGCCCGTGCGCAAGAATGGGCCTGCGCCGTTTGCCAGAAAAGCGTGAAAGGAACGCGCTGTTTCTTCTGGTTGATTCCAGTAACCAGCTGCGACGCCCGGCCCAGAGAGCCAGATCTCGCCTACTTTTGTGCTGGGGCAAGGCTGGCAGGTTTGGGGGTTGACAACGACAAGTTGCTGTCCAACCAGGGAATGACCACAGCCAACAACCGTTTGCGCCGTTGGATGGTCAATATCTTCCTGTATTACCTCGTCTTGCGCCAGCGCCTGGACGTTAACGGCCTGCACAACAGGGGTAGATGTCTTGGAGCCGCCGGTAGCAATCAGTGTCGCTTCAGCCAGGCCGTAACAAGGATAAAAAGCCTGATAGCGAAAACCGGCTGGGGCGAATACCTCCGCGAAGCGGCGCATAGTCTCATGCCGGACAGTTTCCGCGCCATTGAAGGCGACATCCCAATGGCTCAGGTCCAGGGTGGCGCGTTGTTCTGGCTTGATTTTTCGGATGCACAGTTCATAAGCGAAGTTGGGTCCACCGCTGGTTGTGGCCTGATAGCGAGAGACAGCTTGCAGCCAGCGAAATGGTCGTTTTAAGAAATCAATGGGCGACATCAATACAACTGGAAAATCCCCATAGAGCGGCTGCAAAATCCCGCCGATCAGTCCCATATCATGGTATGGCGGCAGCCAGATGACGCCCCGGCTGTCTTCGGAGTGCCCAAAACAACGATGTATCTGCGCCAGGTTGTAACACAGATTGCGATGGGTGAGTATGGCCCCTTTTGCCGCCGCAGTAGACCCGGAAGTGTATTGCAGGAAAGCTAATGAATCCTGATTGATAGACGGCTGCTGCCAGGCCGTTATCAGGTCATTATCTACGATGTCTGTGGCCAGCCAGTTTAGCGTTTCCAGGTCTGGGGCGTGCCCAAACAAGAATGAGGCCATCTGCAAAATAGGCGCAGTTGTCAGGACGATTTTCGCCTGGGAATCGGCAACGATAGCCTGGAGGCGGGGCAAGGTGCGGTTGAGTCTGGTGGGGTCGGGTGGGTATGCCGGCACGGCCACGACGCCGGCGAACAGACAGCCCATAAAAGCGGCAATATAAGCAAGCCCGGGCGGATAGAGAAGTAAGGCTCGCTCTCCGCTGGCGTTATGCGCCTGCAGCAAAGCGGCAATAGTGCGCGCCTGCTGCTCCAACTGGGCATAAGTCAGATGCGCTTCCTCAGATTCTCCATCCACTAGGTAGGTATAAATCTGCTTATCTGGTTTTTCTTCTGCGCGCTGCCGCAATAACGAAACCAGATCGAGGCAGTACATGTCGAAATTACGCTTCATTCCTATTCTGCTTCCGCTATAGATTTTCCTTAAGACGCGTGGCCAGAAGGTCTACCTGGGGTGATTGCAATAAAGAGAAGTGATGCCCTGGTGTTTCATACACCGTAAGCCCGTCGGGGATAAATTTATTCCAGCCCAGATCATTTTCCACTTCTCCTTCTCCCCAAAACTCCATTGCCTTAAACAGTGTAACGGGACCGCCTGTATAAAGACGTGGTTCATACTGTTCCATGGCGCGTACATTCGCTCTGAATACGTCAAAAAGGTGATGGATTTGTGCCAGCTGCGTATCAGGGGGAAGAACGCCAGCCATTTTGGCCTGTTGTAGCACGTAGCCCAATTCATCTCCGGCTGCGCTTTGTGATAACTCTGCTGGTTCATTAATGGGGTTCCATAGTCCCAGGTCTTGCATGAAACTGATGAGCAGGTCTGCATCGGTTGCTTGTGTGCTTGAGGGTAAGTGGGTATCAATAAAGATTAATCTGGCTATTTCTTGCCCCTCTATGTGCAATTGATGGGCTATTTCAAGAGCGATAAGTCCTCCCATTGACCACCCACCGAGACGGTAGGGCCCCTCAGGTTGAACATGACGGATAAGGGCGATGTAGTGTTCGGCCATTTCTTCAATGTTAGAAAACGGCTCCTCCAGTCCATCTAACCCTGAGGACTGTAGACCGTAGAATGGTTGGTGTGGCCCAAGATGGCGAGCCAGATCAAAGTAGCAGAAAACATTGCCGCCGACAGGATGAACAAAGAAAAGCGGGTGGTGGTCAGCGTCCCCGATCTGAATAGGAACCGGGGAGGCAGGAGCGACCAATTTGTCCTGGTTGTATTGTCGGAGCGCCGCGGCCATTAATTCAATGGTGGCATTCTGGAATAAAGCAGTCAGGGAGATAGTGGGATGCACTTCTTGCTGCAATCGCATCACCAGACGTACAGCCATTAGCGAATGCCCACCTAGCTGGAAAAAATCATCTGTAATTCTAACATGTTGTACACCTAATACTTCTTCCCAGATTTGTACGAGCTGCCATTCCAGGGCACTGCGTGGCCCTACCAGACCTTCCTGTTTGAGCAGGCTCATTTCTCTTGGATTCGGCAGCGCCTGGCGGTCTACCTTGCCATTGGGCGTCATGGGCAGGCTGTCCAGCAGCACAAAGGCGGCGGGAATCATGTAGTTAGGCAGGGCGGCTTGCAGCGCTTCGCGCAAGGCGGTTACCGGCAACAGGGTTGCTGGCTTTGCCGTCACATAGGCCACCAATCGCTTCTCCGCCGCCGTGTCTTGTTCGTTCAGACTGCGGGCAACAACCACCACGTCCTGCACGGCGGCCTGCTGCCGCAACACCGCTTCAATTTCTCCCAATTCGATGCGATAGCCGCGTACCTTCACCTGATGGTCAATGCGTCCGATAAAGGCGATGTTGCCGTCGGGGCGGTAACGAGCCAGGTCGCCGGTGCGATACAGGCGCGCGCCTGGCGCGCGGCTGAAGGGATGGGGGAGGAATCGTTCGGCAGTCAATCCGGCGCGCTGCAGATACCCGCGCGCCAGTCCCTCCCCGCCAATGTACACCTCACCGGGCACACCCACCGGCACGGGTTGCAGTTCCCCATCCAGAATGTACACCTGCGTGTTATCTATGGGGCGCCCAATCAAGGTGATGTCGTGAGAAGCGTCTGGCGGGACAGGAATCCAGGTTGAAATGACACTGTTTTCTGTGGGGCCGTAGTTGTTAATTAGGGCAAAAGGAGCATCGGGTCTGGGGGCGTGATTCAACTTATCGCCGCCCGTATGCAGCAGGCGCAGGGAGACCTCAGCGGGCCAGGGTTCTAGCAAAACGGCTTCAGCTAATGGAGTGGGGCAGAAAGCCACCGTGACAGCCTGCTCAATGAACCAGGCTACAAGCTGCGCGGGGACGGCGCGGAGGTGGGCATCTGGGATGTGAAGGCTGGCGCCAAGACCCAGGTTTGCCCATACTTCCCAAACCGAAGCGTCAAAGGAAGGGCTGGCAATGACGGAAGCGCGGTCATGAGGGGTAATCTGGCTGGTGTGTTTGTGCCAGTTAATCAGGTTCAATAACCCCTGATGGGGGACGCCTACGCCTTTGGGTTTGCCGGTAGAGCCGGAAGTATAGATGACATAAGCCAAATTTTCAGCGGCGACCTGCGCCCTGGGCGTCTGGTCGGGCATCTGGGCCACCGCCGCCCAATCTGCGTCCAGGCAGATGATGTTTGCTGTTATATCGGCCAGATGGGATTGCAAGTTTTGTTGGGTCAACAGGGCGGGGAATTGCAAGTCCTGAGCGATAAACGCCAGCCTGTCCGGAGGGTGTGAGGGGTCCAACGGTACATAGCTGCCGCCAGTCTTCAGCACAGCCAGTTGAGCCACAATCATGGCTGCGGAACGTTCGAGCAAAACGCCAACCGTTACTTCTGAGCCAACGTCCCGCTGTTGCAGAAAATGAGCCAGTTGGTTAGCGCGCCGATTGAGTTCGTGATGCGTCAGGTGCAGGTCGCCATCCACAACGGCAATGGCATCGGGCGTGCGTTGAGCTTGTGCGGAGACGACATCATGAATGCATCCTGCCCGCTCGTAGGGGGTGAGTGTTTCATTCCAGGCAAACAGGATTTGCTCTGTTTCCGCAGAGGGCAGCAGGGGGAGTTGGGTGATGGGGGTATGGGGTTGGGCCACGATGGCCGCCAGGAGTTGCTGCCAATGGCCGACCATGCGGGCAATGGTGTCCGCGGCAAACAGGTCTACGTTGTACTCCATGTCGCCAACTAATGTGCCGGCATCCTCACCCATAGCCAGTGTCAGGTCAAACTTGGTGACGTGCAACTCTACAGCGACGGGGTCTGTAGACACCTCCGCGCGGGTTTCACCACCGCTGCCATAGCCCAGGTCAAAAGTAAACATCACCTGAAACAACGGATTGCGGCTCAGGTCGCGTTCTGGCTGAAGTTCCTGCACCAGTTTTTCAAATGGCAGGTCTTGGTGGTCATAGGCAGCCAGGGTCATGGCACGTACCCGTTGCAGCAGTTGCCGGAAAGAAGGCTGCCCCGACAAGTCAGAGCGCAACACCAGGGTGTTGACAAAGAAGCCAATCAGCCCTTCCGTCTCAAACCGGTTGCGGTTAGCGATGGGGGTTCCGACCACCACATCTTCCTGACCGCTGTAACGCGCCAGCAGGAGTTGAAAAGCAGCCAGCAAGAGCATAAACAGCGTAACACCCTCTGTGCGGGCTATGGCGCGTAGAGCGGCGGCGGTTTCTGCGGGCACCACGAAGCTGTGCGCCGCCCCGCGGAAGGTTTGCGCTGGCGGACGAGGGTAGTCAGCAGGTAGAGCGAGAGTGGGGAGGTCCGCCAACTGCGCGCGCCAATACGCCATCTGCTGCGCCAGCCCCGCGCCGCGCAACCACTGCTGCTGCCAGAGAGCGAAGTCAGCATATTGAATGGGGAGTTCTGGCAGCGGCGAGGGCAATCCCTGCGCATAAGCGTGATAGAGGGCGTCCAATTCCCGTTCAAACAGGGTAATTGACCAGCCATCAGAAATGATGTGGTGCATGTTCACCAGCAGCACCTGCTCCGTGGGCGTAATTTGCAGCCAGGCGAAACGTATCAGGGGCCCCTGGCTCAATACAAACGGACGCTCTGCTTCTGCGTCCACCAACTGTTGGGCTATTACCTGGCGTTGGGCGGGAGGTAACCCTTGCAAATCCACCACCGGCAGCGGCTGCGGCTGGTAAGGGGCAATCACCTGCACCGGTTCATCATCTACCAGGGCAAAGGTGGTCCGCAATGTCTCGTGGCGGCGGATGATTTCGTTGAGGCTGCGGGCAACCGTAGCCACAGACAACGACCCGCGCAAATACATGGCGGCGGGGATGTTGTAGAATGAGCCGTTGGGTTCCAACATATCCAGGAACCAGAGCCGCTGTTGAGCAAAGGAGAGAGGCAGCGGCCCGCTGTGTTCCGTTGGGGTGATGGCGGCGGACAGGGCAGGCGTATCGGGCACTGACCGGCTGGCTTCGATGAAGCCAGCTAACCCGGCCACCGTAGGCGTCTCAAACAGTTGGCGTAGAGGGAGTTCGATGGCGAATGTGTCGCGCAGACGCGACACGACCTGTGTGGCGACCAGGGAATGGCCGCCAACCTCAAAGAAATTATCCTGAGCGCCGATGGGGTCTACGCCTAATACCTCTGCCCAGGTATCGGCTACCAGCGTTTCGATAGGCGTGCGCGGCGGCACGTAAGCGCTGCCGCGAGCCAGACCGGCGCTGTCGGGAACGGGTAATGCCTGGCGGTCTACCTTGCCGTTGGGGGTCATGGGCAGGCTGTCCAGCAGCACAAAGGCGGCAGGAACCATGTAGTTGGGCAGAGTAGCTTGCAGGGCTTCGCGTAAGGCGTGCGCCTGTAATCCGGCGGCTGGCTTTGCCGTCACATAAGCCACCAACTGCTTTTCGGCGGTTGTTTCTCGCTCACTCAGTGTGCGCGCCATCACCACCGCATCCTGCACAGCCGGCTGCTGCCGCAGCGCGGCCTCAATTTCACCCAACTCAATGCGGTAGCCGCGCACCTTCACCTGATGGTCAATGCGCCCGATAAAGGCGATATGACCATCGGCATGGTAGCGAGCCAGGTCGCCCGTGCGGTACAGGCGCGCGCCAGGCGTGCGGCTGAAGGGATGGGGCAGGAACCGTTCGGCGGTCAAGCCAGCGCGGCGCAGATAACCGCGCGCCAGACCGTCGCCGCCAATGTACACCTCACCGGGCACACCCACCGGCACGGGTTGCAGTTCCCCATCCAGAATGTACACCTGCGTGTTATCTATGGGGCGCCCAATCAAGGTGATGTCGTGAGAAGCGTCTGGCGGGACAGGAATCCAGGTTGAAATGACACTGTTTTCTGTGGGGCCGTAGTTGTTAATTAGGGCAAAAGGAGCATCGGGTCTGGGGGCGTGATTCAACTTATCGCCGCCCGTATGCAGCAGGCGCAGGGAGACCTCAGCGGGCCAGGGTTCTAGCAAAACGGCTTCAGCTAATGGAGTGGGGCAGAAAGCCACCGTGACAGCCTGCTCAATGAACCAGGCTACAAGCTGCGCGGGGACGGCGCGGAGGTGGGCATCTGGGATGTGAAGGCTGGCGCCAAGACCCAGGTTTGCCCATACTTCCCAAACCGAAGCGTCAAAGGAAGGGCTGGCAATGACGGAAGCGCGGTCATGAGGGGTAATCTGGCTGGTGTGTTTGTGCCAGTTAATCAGGTTCAATAACCCCTGATGGGGGACGCCTACGCCTTTGGGTTTGCCGGTAGAGCCGGAAGTATAGATGACATAAGCCAAATTTTCAGCGGCGACCTGCGCCCTGGGCGTCTGGTCGGGCATCTGGGCCACCGCCGCCCAATCTGCGTCCAGGCAGATGATGTTTGCTGTTATATCGGCCAGATGGGATTGCAAGTTTTGTTGGGTCAACAGGGCGGGGAATTGCAAGTCCTGAGCGATAAACGCCAGCCTGTCCGGAGGGTGTGAGGGGTCCAACGGTACATAGCTGCCGCCAGTCTTCAGCACAGCCAGTTGAGCCACAATCATGGCTGCGGAACGTTCGAGCAAAACGCCAACCGTTACTTCTGAGCCAACGTCCCGCTGTTGCAGAAAATGAGCCAGTTGGTTAGCGCGCCGATTGAGTTCGTGATGCGTCAGGTGCAGGTCGCCATCCACAACGGCAATGGCATCGGGCGTGCGTTGAGCTTGTGCGGAGACGACATCATGAATGCATCCTGCCCGCTCGTAGGGGGTGAGTGTTTCATTCCAGGCAAACAGGATTTGCTCTGTTTCCGCAGAGGGCAGCAGGGGGAGTTGGGTGATGGGGGTATGGGGTTGGGCCACGATGGCCGCCAGGAGTTGCTGCCAATGGCCGACCATGCGGGCAATGGTGTCCGCGGCAAACAGGTCTACGTTGTACTCCATGTCGCCAACTAATGTGCCGGCATCCTCACCCATAGCCAGTGTCAGGTCAAACTTGGTGACGTGCAACTCTACAGCGACGGGGTCTGTAGACACCTCCGCGCGGGTTTCACCACCGCTGCCATAGCCCAGGTCAAAAGTAAACATCACCTGAAACAACGGATTGCGGCTCAGGTCGCGTTCTGGCTGAAGTTCCTGCACCAGTTTTTCAAATGGCAGGTCTTGGTGGTCATAGGCAGCCAGGGTCATGGCACGTACCCGTTGCAGCAGTTGCCGGAAAGAAGGCTGCCCCGACAAGTCAGAGCGCAACACCAGGGTGTTGACAAAGAAGCCAATCAGCCCTTCCGTCTCAAACCGGTTGCGGTTAGCGATGGGGGTTCCGACCACCACATCTTCCTGACCGCTGTAACGCGCCAGCAGGAGTTGAAAAGCAGCCAGCAAGAGCATAAACAGCGTAACACCCTCTGTGCGGGCTATGGCGCGTAGAGCGGCGGCGGTTTCTGCGGGCACCACGAAGCTGTGCGCCGCCCCGCGGAAGGTTTGCGCTGGCGGACGAGGGTAGTCAGCAGGTAGAGCGAGAGTGGGGAGGTCCGCCAACTGCGCGCGCCAATACGCCATCTGCTGCGCCAGCCCCGCGCCGCGCAACCACTGCTGCTGCCAGAGAGCGAAGTCAGCATATTGAATGGGGAGTTCTGGCAGCGGCGAGGGCAATCCCTGCGCATAAGCGTGATAGAGGGCGTCCAATTCCCGTTCAAACAGGGTAATTGACCAGCCATCAGAAATGATGTGGTGCATGTTCACCAGCAGCACCTGCTCCGTGGGCGTAATTTGCAGCCAGGCGAAACGTATCAGGGGCCCCTGGCTCAATACAAACGGACGCTCTGCTTCTGCGTCCACCAACTGTTGGGCTATTACCTGGCGTTGGGCGGGAGGTAACCCTTGCAAATCCACCACCGGCAGCGGCTGCGGCTGGTAAGGGGCAATCACCTGCACCGGTTCATCATCTACCAGGGCAAAGGTGGTCCGCAATGTCTCGTGGCGGCGGATGATTTCGTTGAGGCTGCGGGCAACCGTAGCCACAGACAACGACCCGCGCAAATACATGGCGGCGGGGATGTTGTAGAATGAGCCGTTGGGTTCCAACATATCCAGGAACCAGAGCCGCTGTTGAGCAAAGGAGAGAGGCAGCGGCCCGCTGTGTTCCGTTGGGGTGATGGCGGCGGACAGGGCAGGCGTATCGGGCACTGACCGGCTGGCTTCGATGAAGCCAGCTAACCCGGCCACCGTAGGCGTCTCAAACAGTTGGCGTAGAGGGAGTTCGATGGCGAATGTGTCGCGCAGACGCGACACGACCTGTGTGGCGACCAGGGAATGGCCGCCAACCTCAAAGAAATTATCCTGAGCGCCGATGGGGTCTACGCCTAATACCTCTGCCCAGGTATCGGCTACCAGCGTTTCGATAGGCGTGCGCGGCGGCACGTAAGCGCTGCCGCGAGCCAGACCGGCGCTGTCGGGAACGGGTAATGCCTGGCGGTCTACCTTGCCGTTGGGGGTCATGGGCAGGCTGTCCAGCAGCACAAAGGCGGCAGGAACCATGTAGTTGGGCAGAGTAGCTTGCAGGGCTTCGCGTAAGGCGTGCGCCTGTAATCCGGCGGCTGGCTTTGCCGTCACATAAGCCACCAACTGCTTTTCGGCGGTTGTTTCTCGCTCACTCAGTGTGCGCGCCATCACCACCGCATCCTGCACAGCCGGCTGCTGCCGCAGCGCGGCCTCAATTTCACCCAACTCAATGCGGTAGCCGCGCACCTTCACCTGATGGTCAATGCGCCCGATAAAGGCGATATGACCATCGGCATGGTAGCGAGCCAGGTCGCCCGTGCGGTACAGGCGCGCGCCAGGCGTGCGGCTGAAGGGATGGGGCAGGAACCGTTCGGCGGTCAAGCCAGCGCGGCGCAGATAACCGCGCGCCAGACCGTCGCCGCCAATGTACACCTCACCGGGCACGCCCATCGGCACGGGTTGCAATTCCCTATCCAGAATGTACACCTGCGTGTTATCTATGGGCCGCCCAATAATCATTGGGCCAGACGGATCACGCCGGGCATAAGTCGAATAGGTCGTATCCTCTGATGGCCCGTACAGGTCATAGACGCAATGTATTGCTGGATGCTGCTGATAGATTTGCTGCACCAGTTCGGTGGGTAAGATTTCTCCAGCAAGGTTGACGACTTGCACACTGTTTGGCAGACTTTGCCGGCGCAGTAGTTCTTTCATAGCGGATGGCACGGTGTTTATCAGGCTCACGGTTTGCGCCGCGCCTGACTCTGGGACATCGAGTACCGTTTCTACCAGCACGACTGTTCCGCCATGGCTCAGGGGGACAAACAACTCAAATATGGATAGATCAAAGCAAATGGAAGTCACTGCCAGCGTTCTGGCTAATACGGCTTCATCAAATACCCCATGCGCCCAACTTATCAAAGCCAATGCGCTTTGATGGGTGATGGCTACTCCTTTGGGTTTTCCAGTGGAACCAGAGGTGTAGATGAGATAAGCCAGATTCCCGGCGTGACACTGCACTGGCGGCGATTTAGCAGACATAGTAGCAATGACGCCGCCATCTTCATCCAGACAAATAACGTTATCAAGTACGTTTTTCCAGGCAGCCGCCAGTTCTTTTTCAGTCAGCAGCACGGGGGATTGCGTGTCTGTCAAAATAAAACGAATGCGTTCTGCGGGATATGTCGGGTCTAATGGCACATATCCTCCGCCGGCTTTTAACACGCCTAGCAAAGCAACGACCATGCTTACTGACCGCTTCAAGAAAACTCCCACCAGTGTTTCAGACCCAACGCCTAGTCCGCGCAAATAGTGGGCTAAC
>CAZDSN010000057.1:0-12331 GCA_964507675.1 uncultured Ardenticatenaceae bacterium
CCTACTGCTGCCCCAGCCGTGGACACACCCTCTCCCACACCCCGCATACACGTCATTCAACCCGGTGAAAACCTGACCAAAATAGCCGAGACCTACGGCGTCACGGTAGATGCTATCCTCACTCTGAACGGTTTGACCAACCCCAACCAGATTGTTGCTGGCGAACAAATCCTCATCCCATTCCCCGAATCCCCGTAGCGCAGGTATCTTACCCGCCCATTAAGAGGTTGAACTTCTGTGAAGAAGTTCAATCTCTCCATTACTTCCGCCGCGCCCGGTTACTGCTTTTCGGTTTGACCCCACCCCGATAACTGGGAACTTCCAACACAAAGAACGTACAGCGGCTGCCATCCAGCATCCGCGTCGCCAGCCGCGGGTCAATTTCTTCAATTGGCGTGGCCGTCGTAATCACAGTAGGCAGGCGCGCATTGTAGCGGTAATTAAACAACTGGTACAGCTTCTCCCGCGCCCAGGCTGTAGCGCTTTCCGTCCCCAGGTCATCCAGCACCAATAAAGGCGCCTTCTTAATTTCATCAAACCGTTTGTCGTAGCGCACACCGGTAGCCGGATTAAAAGAGGCGCGCAAATGATCCAATAAATCAGGTACTAACACAAACAAGACAGCCTCGCCGTTGGCGGCTGCCTGATTGGCAATGGCTGCCGCCAGATGTGTCTTGCCATTGCCATATCCCACGCTGTTAAATACCAGCCAATCCTTTGGATCCTCGGCAAAAGCGCGGGCTGTCTCCAGCGCCCGCCGCAAGTTTTCTGACTGGGAGCGAGGCAGTTCGCTCTCCCGCAGATTAAAATTATCCAGCGTTTTATCCGTGTGTAAATTCAGCGTAGACAGATCAGATTGATCCTGCGCCACACCGGCCCTCCGGAAATCAGGCGCGGCGATGGGCACTATCTGCACCAGACTGGGGTCCACCATACGCGACTGGATGCGCATCTCAATAGATTCCAACTCCTGGTTGGTCGCAATCACGGTTGGCAGGCGCGTGTTGTAACGGTGGTTGAAAATCTGGTACAGCTTTTCTTGGGCCCATTCCGTATTACTTTGCGTGCCCAGGTCATCCAAAACGAGCAGCGAGGCGTTGCGCACCTGCTCAAAGCGTTCGTCGTAAGTTGATTCCGCGTTCGGGTTGTAGGCTGCCCGCAGATGGTCCAGCAGGTCAGGCGTATTAATGAAAAGCACCGGCTGCCCCAGGTCAAGGCGGTAATTGGCGATCGCCGCCGCCAGATGCGTCTTACCACAACCATACCCTCCCTTCAGCACCAACCAACCGGTTGGCTCCTGGGCATAGGCCAGGCAGGCGTCAAAAGCCACCTTCAAGTTGCGCTGCCGCATCGGCGTCAGCCCGTGTCCTGTGGGCAGAAAGCTGTCAAAAGTACAATCGGCCAGCGCACCCAACTGGCTCATCTTCAGCAGACGTTCATGTCGCTCCACTTCTACCAGGGCAGCCCGGCAGGTGCAGGGCACGGCGCGCCCAAAGCTGGGGTGGATCGGGGGAACGTCAGGGATAATGAAACCCATCCCGCTGCAGTGAGGGCAATTGGGTTGCCCGCCGGCGGGTCGTTCTGGTTCTTCGGCCATAGCAGCGGTATCACCGTTTGACGATGTCTTTGAGTTCATCAGGGATTTGTTGTCGTAGCGTTTGCGTAGAATCTCGGCGGCTGATTCCATCGTGTTTACCTTCCTGTCGCCATCGTTCCAAAATACTCAAAACGTAACGCCACTTGCGCACATTATTTTCCACAGCCAGTTGAATCGCTTCCGCTAACCACGCTGGCGAAAACATCTGCTCTGCATCCCGCAGTTCATCGGCGATAAGCGGCGTCAAGGGGCCGATATTCTGTTCATATAGCACAAAAACATTGGGTCTTTCTACCAGCAGCGTGATGGGGCCTTCATCGGCTCCGCCTGGTCGCCATTCACCGCGCGTTATCCCCTCCACGGCGGCGCGCCCTTTTTCACTGTTAAGGAAGTAAAGATCCATATGCCCATCGGTGCTTTCAATATTGACGTGCAGGAAAGTGCCGCGAGCCACCGCTCGTTCAACGCCATCCAACAACGTTTGCGCCGCAGTTGTGGGATTCCCCCCCAGTCCTGCCAGCAAGACCGTATCATTGAGAAAATCGGTCAGGCGCAAATAGCGCACCTGGCCTTCCTTTTGCGATAGCGCCCAAAAGGCATATAGCGTAACCTTTAGTTCTGCCAGGTTGTCAATGATAGGCAGCAAGTCGCTAAAAAACAGGCTGGGCACCATCGTCAAACGCAGTTTGCCATCGGGGAATCCGGGGAAGCCTTTCATTACAAATTCAACTCTTGCCGCTGTAAGTTGCGGAATGTGGCCAGCTTGCTGTGCCAGTATAGATCAATAGTAGCGGTTGGGCCATTGCGATGCTTGGCAATGTTGATTTCAGCGATGTTGGGGCGTTCGGTGGTTTCTGGATTGTAATACTCATCCCGATAAATGAACATCACAATGTCAGCATCCTGCTCAATGCTGCCGCTGTCACGTAAATCGGAGAGAACAGGGCGTTTGTCCTGGCGCTGTTCCACCGCGCGGCTCAATTGGGCGGCAGCCAGCACAGGCACGTCGAGTTCGCGGGCCAGGTTCTTTAAGCCACGAGAAATATCGCTAATCTCCTGCACGCGGTTGTTCGAGAAGCGATCCGACTGCATAAGCTGCAAATAATCAATCAGGATCAGGTCAAGGCCATGCTCGGCGTACAGGCGGCGGCATTTGGTACGCAGTTGTGAAGGGGTGACGCCAGGCGTATCGTCAATAAAGATGCTGGTTTCGGACAGGCGGCCCACGGCTTCATAAAAGATGGGCCATTCCTGGTCTTGCAAGTTACCGCGCCGCAGCCGTTGTGAATCAATACGGGTTTCGGCGGCAATCATGCGCTGCACCAACTGTTCCGCCGACATTTCCATGCTAAAAATAGCCACCCGCTTAGCGTACCGCAGCCCCGCGTACTGGGCAATACTTAACTGGAAGGCTGTTTTGCCCATGCCGGGCCGCGCCGCCACAATCACCAGGTCAGAACGGTTCAGGCCGCTCATGATGCGGTCCAGATCGGTGAATCCCGTGGGAATGCCGATCATATCCTGGCCCAGATCAGCTAAAGCCTGGATGCGATCCAGGTAGGTGCGAGCCACCTCCCGCACCGGCACCAGATCGCGCGTGGTCCTTTCTTCGGTGACAGCAAACAAGGTTTGCTCAGCCCGATCAATGACGATTTCGATATCTTCTGTTTCGTCGTAAGCCAGATTAGCGATGGTGCTGGCTGCTTTAATCATTTTGCGGCGCATGGCCGCTGCTTCCACCAGGCGGGCGTAACTTTCAGCATTAACCGAGGTGGGAACGGTGTTGATCAGGCTGATCAAATACCCCTCGCCCCCCATTTCGCCAAGTTGATTGTTTTTGCTTAGCTTTTCCGTCAGGGTAATGAGATCAATTGGTTCCCGTCTTTCATAGAGGCCAAGAATGGCTTCATAGATCCACTTATTCTGCTCGCGGTAAAACGACTCTGGCTTGAGGAAGACAGCCACATCGTGTATGGCATCCGGATCGATCAGCAGCGAGCCCAGAACGGCTTCTTCAGCATCTATGCTTTGCGGTGGTAATCTTTCTATCGTTTCCATAAGGGTGACAAAATATAAAACGTGAAACGTAAGCGGCGTTTACGTTCCACGTTTTAGTTGGGCGGTTGCTTTGGCAACATCTGCTAGATGTTTATGACGCAAAGCAGCTTGATCAGATTGAGCCAGCGGCGGCAAAGTTATGGCGACCCGACGCTCCTGGTCTGCACGACGTTATTCGTCGAAATCGTCGAAATCAAGCGTATCCACAAAGTCCATAAAAGCATCTAGTTTTTCTTCGCTAGAACTGGTTGGTTCTTCTTTGCGGCTGACATCTGGTTCAGGCAGGACACCAACCTCGTCCATGACGGATTCACCCACAAAAATGGGAACTTTGGCGCGAACGGCCAGGGCAATGGCGTCAGAAGGCCGGCAATCTATTTCCATTTGTTGCCCGCGCACATCAATTACGAGCCGGGCGTAGAATACCTGGTTACGCAGTTCGCTGACCAGGATGTGGGAGAGTTTGCCTTGAAGCTGCTCAATAACGTTTTTCAGCAGATCATGCGTCAGGGGGCGAGAGATTTCCGTATCCTGCAATTCAATGGTGATGGCTTCCGCTTCGCAGGGACCAATCCAGATGGGCAACTGCCGCTCTCCATCAATTTCACGCAGCATGACAATGCGGTGCTGCGAGATGAGACTAATCCGAATGCTATCAATTTCAACCTCAATCATCGAGAAATCTCTCCTCTTTACTTAATTTTGGCAGCGAGCTTTATAGTGGATAGGGTAAGAGCCGATTGCCAAAAAGAAAACAAAATGATTGTAGCATAAATCAGAGAATGCTTCACCTTCCTAAACAATAGCATTACTGGGAAAAGGTCCAGGTCTGGTTGTTGAGCGTCAGGACAAGCTGCTGCAAGCGGGTAGTGTTGGATTTGTTAGCCACAACGACGGCCTGGCTGCCGCGCAAGTCTATTTGCTGAGCCATATAACCGCTGGCTGCCAGGGTGCGCACGATACTCAGGTAGTTGTTTGCCAGTGGGTCCAGGAAAACGCCATTGTATTCCAGAACTCGTTCCACGCTGTCGAGGATAACATTGGCGCGGTTGTAATTGCCGGCACGCAGCGCCTGATCCGCCGCACCCAACATCGTTTCCAGGGTCACGTTGACTTCCGCCTCTGGGTGGCGGGTCAGGTCGGCCGTGATCCCTCGCTCCACAGCCTGCTGCGGCGCGGGCAGCCAGGCCGTTAGAAAATAGGCGGTAGGATCATAAGCAACCTGGTAGCGGCGCATGGTATCGTAGTAACGAATAGTCGTCGCCAGGTCGGTGACTACGTCTTTGGTAGGCCGGATGCGGCCCAGATACGCCAGCCATTCTATTTCAAGCTGCGCCAGGGTGATGTCAAAGTGCCTCTGAAGTTGCATGTCAACAGATTCAGCCAGCGTGAAAGCCGCATCGCCGGTGACGTCCGCGTAAAAGGCGCGCACTGCCGGCCAACCATACTGTTTGACCAGATAATTGATAAACCCGGCCGCCTGCAGGTAACCAATTTCGTGCTGGTGCGGGTAGAAGTCGTTGATGAGTTGGGTGAGGGGCACGTAGCGGTCCAGTTCCACCAGAGCGGCTGTCCGTTCATCAATCGGTTCAGGCTTATAATGGCCGCCCGTGACCCACACGGCCACGCCCTCGGCCAGGAAAGTAATCCGTCGGGGGGCAAACTGGCTGTCAATGGCATGCACAGCTTCGTGAATGACCACTTCGCGCAAGCCTATGCCTACGTAATCCCGATCCAGATAGGACACAACCAACGTTGGGCCGGCGGAATATCCCCCCTGACCAATCACGCGATCAACGAAATAGATATTCAGCGGGCGGTTGGGTTGTTCTTCCAGGCGAGTTGCGGCATGGGTTACGGCCTCATCCGCCAGCGCCAGCAGGTCATTCAAGTCCCGCTGGGCCGCCGTGCCGCTGACCACGTGCACGCGGCAGCAATCATTTTCCGCCACGATCCAGGAGGCATTGGCTAAAGATGCCGGCATCTCCTCCACCGGGGCCACCACCAGCCACGTGACTACCTGGTTATTCTCCGGGTTTTCGTCGCCCGCACGGATGGCGTCTTGCGGATCGAGCGCCACCGTAACCGTATAAGTCCCTGCCTGTTCAACCGTGCTCCAGACCCAGGGGTACAGTCCCACCCCATCCCCGCCTAAATTGCTGCCGTTCAGGCGATCATCCACCAGTAACTGATCATTGACATAAACGTGTACACCCACGTCCCGCGCGGCCACCTGATCAGGCACCTCAGCCACAACTTCAAAGGTAACGCGATCACCCTCATAAATGGGAGCCGCCGGATAGATGAGAACGCCGTCAGGAGACAGGGATAGGTCGAGCGGCGGCGTGGGTGGAACCAGGGAAGGCAGAGGCGCATCCGTAACTACAGCGGTGGGAGTAGATTCCACCGTGGGCGCAGGGCTGGCAGCAGTGGGCTGGCTGGTCACGGTCACAGCAGGCGGGGAGGTAACCAAAGGTTTGCAGCCAACGGCTGCCAATCCCCCCCAGATCAAGAGAAGGAAGAAAAAACGGCGTTTCATGAACTAACTAAAGACCTTAAGACAATGTTCCAGGTTGGGAGGAGGCCCTTGGCCATTCCGACACAACTCTTCCCTCCCAAAGCTATAGAAGCTAACGGATCGGCAAACAAACCCATTATAGCCCAGGCAGGGTAAAGGAGGCTATCGCATTACCTTGCCGCCATCTACGGTAATTGTACTACCCGTCATATAGCTGGCGGCATCAGAACAGAGAAAGAGCACAACGCTGGCGATTTCATCCGCATCGCCCAGCCGCTGCATCGGAATCTCGCGCATCCATTTTTCCATCATGGCCGGATTCTGGCGAGCTTTTTCCGTCATAGGCGTAATAAAGACGCCTGCCACAACCGTGTTCACGCGAATGCCATAGGCGGCAAATTCGCGGGCGCACTCGCGGGCAAAGCCCACCATGCCCGCTTTGCTGGCGCAGTAAGCGGCGCGGTGCATCAGGGGGATTTCTACGCCGGCAATGGAACTGATATTCACGATAGTCCCGCCGCGTCCCTGGTTCTCCTCCGCCATAACCCGCCCTACGAGTTGGCTCATAAAGAAAGCGCCTTTCAAATTCACGTCAATACAGCGAGTCCAGTCCCATTCGTCCATGGTCAAGATGGGGGAGACGGGTTCAATGCCGGCATTGTTCACCAACACATCTAGCCGTCCCCACTTCTCCCGCGCTGCTTCCACCAGCGATACACATTGAAATTTATTGCTGACGTCCGCCATCACCCCAATGGCTTCGCTGCCCGCCGCCCGGATCGCCGCCGCCACCCGTTCCGCCCGATCCGGGTTCAAATCATTCACTGCTACCTTTGCCCCGGCCGCCGCCAGGGTGTGGGCAATCGCCTCGCCCAATCCCTGGCCCGCTCCCGTCACAATAGCCACCCTGTCTTGCAGCGAAATCTCCATCGCGCATACCTCAATAGTAGGGGCGTATGATTATATGCCTCTACTTTTGTAATCTGGGACAGGCTCGTGCGCATCCCCCTTTCAGGGCAGCGCCGCCTGAATGACCTGGTCAAACGCAGCAAAAGGCTGCGCCCCAAAGAGAAGCTGCCCATTCACATCAATCGTGGGACGGATAGAAATGTTCTGGCGACGGCGCGCGCTGTCATGCTCGCTGACAACGGCGTGCGCCTCCCCGCCATCATAGCAACTGACAAAAGCCGTCTCGTCCACGCCCGCTGCCGCTGCGGCATTCACAAAATACTCTCTGTCGGCGCGGTAAACTTCCCCCTGGTTGGCAAAAAAGGCATCATGCAGTTCCCAAAAAGCTATCGGGTTTTGAAAACCTGCGCAGTACGCCGCCGCCGCCGCGTTCAGGCTGTTTGGCCCCAAATCAAGTATGGGCGAGAACTCCACTTTGACCTGACCCGTCGAGACGTACGTTTCAATAATCTCTTTCTCTGCGCCTAACACGTAGGCGCGGCAGGTACTTCAGAGAAAGTCTGAATAGTCGCGCACCGTCACCGGCGCGTCAGGTTGGCCCAGGTAGAAAATGCCGGCATCCGTCCGCCCGCTGGCAATGCCACTTTGCACAGTTACCGTAGCCGTAGGCACTGCCGTCGCCAGTTCAGGCACGCTTGTAGGCGTAGACGCCGCGACGGCTGTTGCCGCCGCCGCTTCTGTAGCTGCTGGCGCTGTGGTCTCCACCTGAACCACAGCCGTATCTGTGGCTGCTGGCACGCTGGTTTCTGTTGCAGGAGCCACAACCGCCGCCGCTGGCTCCGTCACGGTTGCTGCAGTTGGCTCCAGGGGGGCATCCCCCTGCCCACACGCTGCCAGCCAGCCAGCCAGAAATATGAACAAAACAAGACGTCTAATCATCCTTATCTCCTCTTCATCCGCGCTATCTTTCTTTTCGTTGCCTGTTTTCCGTTATCTGTTGCCTGTTGTCTGTTATTAGCGCAAGCCATAATTATACGGCGTCCGTTCCTCGTTGCGGTCGGTGGCTGGCGGCGGCTCGGGGGAGAGAGCAGAGATTTCCGCCCGCAGTTCAGGCGTGATGGTTATATTGGCGCTCTGCAGCGAGCCTTCCAACTGCTCCAGGTTGCGCGCCCCAATAATGGGCGCCGTCACCGCCGCGTGGCTGCCCACCCAGGCTACAGCCAGCGCTGCCGGCTCGTAGCCGCGCTCCCGCGCAAACGTGGCAAACGCATCCGCCACGTCCATGATCCAGCCATCCCCATACCGCGTCTGGTACATCCGGTTCTCCACTAACCGCCCGCTTTGCGGACGACGGTCACGACCATACTTGCCTGTCAGCAAGCCGCCACCCAAAGGGCTGTACGGGATAACGCCCAACTGCTCGGAAGCTGCCAGGGGCAGGATTTCTACTTCCGCCTGCCGCTTGACCAGATTATACATTGGCTGCAAGCATTCAAAGCGGCTCCAGCCCTCTCTGGCCGAAATACCCAGCGCTTTCGCCGCCTGCCAGGCGGCAAAGTTGCTGGCCCCCGTATACAGCACCTTCCCCTGCTGCACCAGGTCATCCAACGCCCGCAGCGTTTCATCCAGCGGGGTGCGCTCGTCAAAGCGGTGAATGAAGTAAAGGTCAATGTAATCCGTCTGCAGCCGCCGTAGGCTGGCCTCTACCGCCTGTCGAATGTGACGGCGGGAAGCGCCCATGGCGTTCACGTCGCTGCCCGTGGCAAAATAGACCTTGCTGGTAATCACCAGTTCGTCACGGCAGCCGGCCATCAGCCGCCCTAAAATTTCCTCAGAACGCCCTCCCTGGTAGATATTGGCGCAGTCGAGGAAGTTAATGCCGGCATCCCGGCACCGCCCAAACAGCTTCCCCGACATTTCCTCATCCGCATCCCCGCCAAACGACATCGTGCCAAAACACAGACTGGAAACTTTCACCCCCGTGCGTCCTAAAAAACGGTATTCCATCGTCTTCACCTCTCAAAAGCGTTGTTGAACCACCAAGATTACAAAAGTCTTCAAGACTTCTGTAATCTCTCCTCCCCCACTCTTCACTCACCACTTGCCACTTCCTTTCCGTCCCACGTGCACCGCAATCGTGCCAAACATGAACAAGCGGTAACTCACCTCCACCAGCCCTACCTGGCGCATAATGGCCGCCAGCGACTCTGGCTCCTGAAACATCTGCGTGGACTCCGGCAGATACCGGTACGCATCCGCGTGGCCGGCAATCAGCCGCCCCAACGTGGGGATAATAAAGTTCAAGTGAAAACGAATAAACGGCTGCAAGGCGTTTTTCTTCGGCGGGCTGGATTCCAACACCACCACCCGCCCCCCCGGCCGGGTGACGCGCATTTGCTCCCGAAACGCGCCAGGCACGTCAATCACATTACGCATCAGGAAACCAGAAGTGACCGCATCAAAGGTATCATCAGGAAAGGGCAGCGCCAGCGTATCTGCGCCCACCCAACGAATGTCGCGCCGCTCTGCGCGCTGCTGCCCCGCCCGCATCATCTCCAGCGTGAAGTCGCCACCCACAGCTCGCAGACCAGGAATCTGGCGCAGTCCTTCCAGAGCAATCTCCCCCGTGCCCGTGGCAATGTCCAACAGGCTGCCGCCAGGTGGTAGCTGTGCCTGGCGAATGACGTAGCGCCGCCAACGCACGTCCTGCCCCCCTGTCATCAGGCGATTCATCAGGTCGTAGCGGTTGGCAATGCCGGCAAACATCCCCTGTACATATTTCGCCCGTTCCACACCAGTTAGTTGAGCCATATTTTAGCGAGATAGGCAGGGCAGGTGTGCAACCCGTCCCTACCATGATGGCATCGCGCCACCTCAATCAGCACCTGGTTCATCTCTGGCAGCGACCTCTTCTTCATCATCTGGCGAGTCACCCATCGCAGGTAGGCCATCGGCCATAGACGGGTCATCCACCGCAGAGGAGCCACCCACCGCAGGTGGGACACTCCCCACAGGCGGGACACCCGCCGCAGGCGGGACGCTCGCCGCCACAGAGGGATCCCAGGGCAACACTTCACGCGCTTTGCTCGTGCCTGTAGGCGGGCCAATAATACCCGCTTCTTCCATGGCATCAATCAGCCGCGCCGCCCGCGTGTAGCCAATGCGAAAACGGCGCTGCAACAGCGATGTAGACGCCTTGTTCAACTGGCGCACCATCTCAACCGCCTCAGCCATCAACTCGTCTTCCTGGTTATTGCCATTATCTTCTGGAATCAAATCTTCCCACAACGGCTGCTGCAGCGGCGAGGGCAGATTGCCCAACGCAGGCTCTGGAGGCAGGGGCCGGCGCGTGGGCTCTGGTGGTACGGCCTGTCGTGCTGCCGCTGGAGGCTGCGCCGCCGCCCGTTGTGGCGCACTCCGTTGCGCCGCAGTGGGCGGCACGGCATCAGGTTGCACAGCAGCAGGCTGTACAGCAGTGGGCGGCATAGCGGCAGGCGCCGGGCGCTCCCCTGTCGTTGCTGCCGGCACAGGAGCGGCAGACGGCGCGTGGCTGGCAGGCGGCATAGGGCTGGCAGGTCGCACCGCTGCTTCTGCTTCCGCTGCCGGCGTTAGCAGCGGGCCGCGTAACTGCATCAGGTTTTGGCGGCGGGCTGCCTGCCAATAATTAATCAACCCTTGCAGCTCTTTGTCGCTGACAAAGCATCCTTGCATGCGTACCGGCGCAGCCGCATCGGGGCTTTGGAACAACATATCTCCCTGCCCTAACAACCGTTCCGCGCCGGTGGAATCCAGAATAACCCGGCTGTCTGTGCCCGAAGCCACGGCAAAGGCAATGCGCGCCGGGAAGTTCGCCTTGATCAGACCGGTAACGACATCCACAGAGGGACGTTGGGTGGCAATAATCATGTGGATGCCCGTGGCGCGGGCCATCTGCGCCAGGCGCGTAATTCCTTTTTCCGTATCTTCGGGGGCCATCATCATCAGGTCGGCCAGTTCATCAATAATAATCACAATATGGGGGAGTTTTTCCCGCTCCGGCCGCCGAGCTACTTTCCTATTATACTCGACGATATTACGCGCCCCTGCTTCAGCCAGTTTCTGGTAGCGGCTGTCCATTTCCCGCATAGCCCACTGTAAGGTACCCACTACCCGCTCCAAATCCACCACGACTGGCGCCACCAGATGCGGTATGCCGTTGTAGCCCACCAATTCCACCCGCTTGGGGTCTACCATCACAAAACGCAGGTCGTCTGGCGTATGCTGCAAAAGCAGGCAGGCGATGATGCTGTTGACGCATACAGACTTACCAGACCCGGTAGCCCCGGCCACCAGCAAGTGAGGCATTTTCGCCAGGTCAGCCGAAATGGGCTGCCCGGCCACATTTTGGCCCAGTCCCAACCGCAGCGGTCCCTTAATGCGCTGAAACTCTTCCGACTCCATGACGTCCCGCAGGGAAACCAGGGCTTTAGCCGCATTCGGCACTTCGATACCCACGTATCCCTTGCCCGGTACGGGAGCCTGAATGCGAATGGAACGGGCGGCCAGCGCCAGCGCCAGGTCGTCAGCCAGACTGGCGATCTTGCCTACTTTGACTTTCGTGCGCTTGCCGCTGCGCTGTTCAATGAACTGGGGTTCCACGCCGTACTGGGTAACAGTCGGCCCCTGGCTGATCTCCACCACTGTCGCTGGCGCACCAAAGCTGACCAGCGTGTGCTCAATGATCTCTACCTGTTCGCGGATATTAAAATCATTGGTTTCCTGGTCGCTGCTGGCTTCCAGCATCTCGGCCAAAACAGGCAGTTGCCATATCTGCCCGCTCCTTGCCCCCAGAAAAACAGGCACAGGCTCAGCCGGCGTCGCTTCAGGGGACCGCAAACGGCGCGACCGTCTGGCGCTGTTCTCCTCCGCCGCCTGTGGCGCTGCCGGCACATTGGTTGGCGACTCCCCCAAACGCAGCGGCGGCTGCACCACGTCCGGGCGCGGGTTGGCCTGCGGCCGCTCCCGCCTGGGCGTCCCGCCCACAGGCGCAGGCGGCAGCGCAGCCGTTGTCGCCCGTTCTCCTAATCGCTGTCGCCAGGCGGAGATCATCTGCCCGAGACTCTTCAAATCCTCTAGATCCACCCCCGTGACCAGCGCCGTAGCCCCCAAACCCAGCAGCGCCAGCAGAATGATAGCTCCCAAATTGCCCGCGGCGCTGGCCAGCAGTAGTGTTACCGCCCCCCCCAGGTAACCACCGCCCTTATGCTGCT
>CAZDSN010000058.1:0-12110 GCA_964507675.1 uncultured Ardenticatenaceae bacterium
CTGGCAGCCAGCGGTCTTAACTTCATTGGCAACATTGAACCAAAAGAATTTATGGGCGGTGCTGCCGACGTCGGCGTTACCGATGGTTTTACCGGCAACATCATGATCAAGACGGCGGAAGCAGTGGCCGCCCACCTGTTGGGATTGGTGCGCACGGAAATCATGGCCACTCCCTTGACTAAATTAGGCGGTTTGTTAGCCAAACCCGCCTTTCGGCGGGTGGGCCGGGCCCTCAATCCAGACGAAGTGGGGGGAGCGCCATTACTCGGCGTCAACGGCGTCGTTATCGTGGCACATGGTCGCTCTAATGCCTACGCCATCAAGCAAGCGGTTGGACAGGCTCGACTTTCTGTCGAAAATGACGTGGTAGGCGCGATCCGTGCAGGACTACAGGGAATAGGGTAACAGCATGGAACAGCTTTTAGATAGCCATGGCCGGTATCGTGTCGTTATTACGGGGATGGGAGCCATGACCCCGCTGGGGCATTCAGTTCGGGAAAGCTGGCATAGCGCCCTGGAAGGGCGATCAGGGATTGGGCCGATCACCCAGTTTGATGCCAGCGACCTGCCCTGTCGTATCGCCGGTGAAGTGAAAAACTTTGAAGCTAAAACATACATGAACTTCAAAGAGGCGCGCCGCATGGCGCGGGCGTCGCAGTTAGCTGTGGCGGCAGCAGTGATGGCCCTGGAAGATGCCCACCTGCCCACGCCTCTGTCGAATCCTCAACGAGCAGGCGTGGTCGTAGGCACGGGTATGGGCGGCTTTGAACGGGCTGATGAAAACCTGATCGCCTATCGCGAAAAGGGCTTGAGCAAAGCCAGCCCGTTTGCCCTGGTCAGTTCACTGCCGAATATGCCCAGCCACCACGTCAGCTACCTGGCGGGCACGCAAGGCCCGATTAACACCGTCGTGGCCGCCTGCGCTACAGGAACCCAGGCCATTGGCGAAGCCGCCGACATGATCCGGCGTGGCCGCGCCGAACTGATGCTGGCTGGCGGCGTGGAAGGATTGGTGCACCAGGCGGCTATGGCCGGTTTTGCGGCCATGCGCGCCCTCTCCACCAATTTCAATGATGAGCCAGAGCGGGCCTGTCGCCCTTTCGACAAGGATCGAGATGGTTTTATTCTGAGCGAAGGGGCGGCCATTGTGGTACTGGAACGATTGGACCAGGCATTGGCCCGCGGGGCGCATATCTATGCGGAATACCTGGGCTACGCCTCCTCTTCGGATGCTTATCACGTAGCCGCTCCTGATCCCTCGGGAGCGGGGGCCATTCGGGCGATGCAGTGGGCTATGGAAGATGCCCACGTTGATCCCCACAGCATTCACTACATCAATGCTCACGGTTCCTCCACGCCTGTCAACGACCAACTTGAAACCCAGGCCATCAAGCATGTCTTTGGGAACCAGGCCTACCATATCCCCATTAGCAGCACCAAATCTGTCAGCGGCCACCTCATGGGCGGCGCCGGGGCAATTGAAGCTGTTTTTTGTGTGATGGCGCTGCACGAAGGGATCATTCCCCCAACCTGGAACTACGAAACGCCCGACCCGGAATGCGATCTGGACTACGTTCCTAATGCCCCTCGCCAGGCCAACTTGCGGGTTACGATGAGCAACTCTTTTGGTCTCGGTGGGCAAAACGCCTGTCTGGTATTGAGTAAGTACGACGGTTGAAACGATGTAGAAGTTCAACTTCTCCAAGAAGTTGAACTTCTGCTATAGAGAGAAACATTGAGCAAAACAGTCACTTCTAAAACACGTTTAACCATTCTGCGCGATGATCGGCGCATCCAGCGGCTGCGCCGCATCGGCCTGTATGTGGGTTTTGGCGGTATGGTGGTCTTAATTGCAGGCTTTCTGCTGGGACTCTTCTCCAAAGGCCAGCAAATTCTGCTTTATCAAGGGTTAGCTATGTTGATCGGTTTGCCGATGTCGCAAGGCGGCCTCTATTTAATAAACCGCTATGCTCGCAGCCCACGCCCTGACCAGTTGTTAGACCAGGCATTGGGTAAAACGGTATCTAATGGCCGCATCTATCATTATTTGCTGCCAGCCCCCCACGTCTTGCTGACGGACAATGGACTTATGGTCTTTGTCCTTAAATACCAGGGCGGCAAAATTCGGGCTGAGGGCGATCAATGGCAGCAGAAAATCTTCTTCATGCGCAAGTTATTTGGCACGGAAAGCCTGGGCAACCCGACGCGGGATGCTGAGCGGGCCAGCAACGACCTGTCTGGCTATTTGCAGAAGTATGCGCCGGAAGTGGCGGAGAAAAATATCAGCATACAGCCAGTGATTGTGTTCACGACCAATATCAACGATCTGGATGTGAAGGAGTCACGCATTCCAGCCATGCACTACACCAAACTGCGCGGCTACATGAAGCAGTGGATGACTGGTAACGCGCCGCTGCCAAAGGCCGATTATGCTGCCCTGCAGGCTGCGTTTGATCGGGCAACGGCGAAATTGCCCCCCGTTGAGGATGATGGAAATCTTTCCTGATGTGCATTGGCTGGACCTGGGGGTCAGCAACGTTTATTGGGGTGTGGATCAGGATGGTTTGACCCTGATAGATGCCGGCATGCCTCGCCAGAGCCACAAAATTCTGTCCGCTATTAGACAGCTTGGTTATTCCCCGTCCAGCCTGCGCCGTATTCTGATCACCCACGCAGATATTGACCATGCCGGCAGCCTGGCTGCGCTCGTTAAAGCCACCGGGGCCGCGGTTTATGCCGGCAGCGACACCGCCGCCCACCTGCGCCAGGGTCGCAGCCCGGAACACATGCCCAGGTTGATGCAGTCTCTTGCCAGTTTCTTTCGTTATGGCTCCGTTACTCAGGTAACCGAGATGGCGGATGGAGATGAACTACCTTGCCTGGGCGGGCTGAAAATCATTGCTTCCCCAGGGCATACTTTGGAACACCACGCCTTTTTTAGTCCCTCAAAGGGGGTGTTGTTTGCCGGCGACGCCCTGAACACCCGCGGCAAGCGCTTGAACCTTACACCCAGGCGCATCACGGCGGACATGACCCTGGCCCGGCAATCAGCGCGGCTGTTGCTGAGTCTGCGCCCCACTCTGCTTGCCTGCGGCCACGGACGGCCGTTGCGCGATCTCCCGGCAGACAATCTGACGCACTTTCTAGAAGTGGAACTTCTCCGCCGTGAATAAAATGCCCATACCCAGCCGTTCACTCTTAGATCATGAGTTCAAGAAATTGCATGAAGATTTACTGCGTCTGGCCAATATGACCGACGAAGCGATCAACCTGGGCGTCGTTGCCTTTTTAGACTGCAACTTAGAATTGGCGCAGCAGGTCATTAACCATGATCGCCAGATCAATTTGCTGCGATATGAGATCGAACAGAAATGTCTACAAATTCTGGCTACGCAACAGCCCGCCGCCGGCGACCTGCGGCACGTGCTGGCCGCCATTCATGTCACGATTGAGTTGGAACGAGTGGGGGATCATGCTGCCGGCATTGCTACCCTGGCGCAGCGCCTGGGAAACCGGGCAGAGGTGCTCTCTTTCCACCAACTGCCGAAAATGGCCGCGCGCGCGCGCAAAATGCTTAATGACAGTATGAACGCCTTCATGCAGCGGGACGCAGAAGCGGCGGTGCAGGTCATTAAGTACGATGATAAGCTAGACAAGAATTACACCAAGCTATTTCGCCACACTTTGCAAGACATGCAAAATGACGCTTACATTCGTTCCGCCACTTACTTGCTTTGGGCCGGCCACAGTCTGGAACGAATCGGGGATCGGGCGACCAATATTGCCGAGCGGGTCATTTTCATGGTGACGGGTAAATACGCGGAATTGGAAAAATTCTACGCCTACGACCTGGAAGACACCGAAGACGAAGGTCTGGGATAAGGCAAACCCATTCTCAGCATTGACCAATTTATGCCGCTGCCTGGTTGACATGACCCAATAATCCACTAAAATCTCCACCCACTAGAACAGTTTGGCCAAAGGCTGCCCAGGCTTCCCACACAGCCGCCTGGCCGCCGGCCAATTTCGCGCCCAGGGCCTGTCTACCCATTGCTGCTGTTTTACTGGCGGCGTTGTGAACAGGCTGGCAGGCCACCTGTACAGCAGTGAAAGCAGGAAGTTACTTCTTGATAGTCACTGCAAGGTGATTGCTGCGCCAGGTGCGGAAGGAGATGAGTTCAGCCAATATATGCATGTGCTGCCAGATTGGTTGGGATTGGCAATCCCTGTAATGAAAGTGCTGCCTGATAGTGTTGGCTTTTCCCCGCCAACACGCCGTACAAGAAGAGATATAAAATGAGGAGAAGAAACATGAAACGCATCAGTTCTCTGATCGCCATACTAATCATGGCCCTGTTTGTGCTCACCGCCTGTGGCGGCACGGCCGAGGAAACCACCCCCACCGAGGCCCCGGCGCCAACTGAAGCTGTAGCCGGGCCAACCGAAGAGGCGGTGACCGAACCGACCGCAGAGCCTATGGCCGAACCCACCGAAGCCGTAAGTGCAGGGCTGCTAGACGGCATGAGCATGGAAGAGTTGATGGGCGCAGGTTACGTTGTCATCGAACCCGGCGCGCCTATCCGCATTGGCGCTTCTGTGGCCCTCACCGGGCCCATCCCCGATCCCGGTCGGGACATTGCCAATGGCGCGGAAATCGCTATTGATGACTTGAACGAGATGGGCGGCCTGAATGGTCATATGTTTGAACTGGACTTGCAAGACGGCGCCTGTGATGGCGATGCCGGCACAACCGTCGCCAACCGCTTTGCCTCTGACCCCTCCATCGTAGCCGTCAGTGGCGGCACTTGCTCTGGCGAGACTTTTGGCCTTGCCCCGGTGCTGCAGCAAGCGCGTATCCCCTTTGTCTCCCCCAGCGCCACCAACCCCGAAATTACCAGCGCTGAATGTGACATTTGCAACCGCGTTGCCCTCAGCGACGCCCTGCAAGGGGCCGTTGATGCCGAATACGTTTACAACACGCTTGGCCTGACGACAGTTGCCGTCATGCACGACAGTTCTGACTATGGTTTGGGTCTGGCTCAGGTGTTTAATGACGAATTTATGGCCTTAGGCGGCACGGTCGTTGCTTTTGAAGGCGTTCAGGTAGGAGACACCGATTTCCGTGCTCCGCTGACCGGCATTGCCGCTAACGCGCCCGAGCTTATCTTCTTCGGCGGTTACGCCACCGAAGGCGCCTTGATCGCCACCCAAATGAAAGAAGTTGGTCTGGAAAACGCCATCTTCTTCAGCGATGATGGCTCTTTCACCCAACAGTATCTGACGGCTGCGGGCGCCGCTGCTGAAGGCACTTACGCCAGCTTCGTGGCCGGCAACGACGTCAAAGAACTAAACGACGCCTTTGACGCCAAATACATGGAAAAGTATGGCCTGTCGCCTGATGATTTAGGCCCGTTCCACGGCCAATCCTACGACACGGTCATGGTGATTGCTGACGCCATTTCCCGTGTAGCCAAATCGGATGACGCCGGTGAGGGGTATTTACTCATCAACCGTGAAGAACTGATTAAGGCTATCCGTGAAACCGCCGGGCTGCAGGGTATGACAGGTACGTTGACCTGTAATGAAATCGGTGAATGCGGCGCGGGTGGCATCCAGATTTTCCAGGTGCAAAACGGCGAATTCGTCCAGGTATCCGGCTTCGGCATGGACCAATAATCTTTTTTGATGGTGGCGGATGCCAGTCCCACGACCGGTGGGACTGGCTCCCTCTCTTCAGGGCAGTTTGGGTGCATAGCCGCCAAAACTGCCCTGATTTAGGATAACATGGCGACAACACAACCCCAACAGCCGGCGAAAACGGGAGTGTTTGGGCTGAGCCGCGCCCAACAGCGACGGATGTGGCTGGCGGGTCTGGGTCTGGTTATTGGGATTGCCCTGATCTGGCGTATTAGCATCGTTCTGCAGCAAGAAGCATACCCCTTGGCGTTTTGGGCCTTTCAGGTGATCAACGGACTGGTACTGGGCGGCGTGTATGCCCTGGTAGCGTTGGGCTACACCATGGTCTATGGCATCCTGTTCATGATCAATTTCGCCCATGGCGAGGTGATGATGGTTGGCGGCTTTGCCGGCTTCTTTGTAATGCAGTGGACGCTATCACGAGGCTGGCTGGATGGCCCGTCGGGGGTGTCAGCCATAGCCCTATTGCTGATGATGGTCGCAGGCATGTTAACCTCCGTCCTGGTAGGCGTCTTGCTGGAACGTGTCGCTTACCGTCCTTTGCGCCAGGCGCCCCGTCTGGTGCCCCTTATCAGCGCCATAGGCGCTTCCTTTTTTCTGCAATACTCAGCGCTCCTTATCTTTGGCGTGACGCCGCACAACTATCGCAAACCCACCATTCTTGATGGCGGCTGGCGTATCGGGGAAACAGGCATTTTCATTTCCCGTTCCGGCGCGTTTATCCTGGTGGCATCGCTGTTGTTCATGATTGGTCTATTCTTGATCGTGCGCCGCTCCAGGTTGGGGCGAGCCATGCGCGCCGTCGCTGAGGACAAAGAAGTAGCCGCGTTGATGGGGGTAGATGTAAACCAGATCATCGTCGTCACCTTTATTCTGGGTTCGGCGTTGGCGGGTGCTGGCGGCGTCATGCTGGGTATTCACAACTCGGTGATGCGCTTCAATACGGGCTTTATTCCTGGTTTGAAAGCGTTTACAGCAGCCGTTTTGGGGGGCATTGGGAATATTCCGGGGGCCATGTTTGGAGCCATTGTGCTGGGACTGTTAGAGTCATTGGGTCCCAGTCTACTGGGTGTACCTAATGAGTATAAGGATGTGATCGCCTTTTCCATCCTGGTGTTGATGTTGATTTTTCGCCCCACCGGGTTGTTGGGCGAAGTGCTCAGCCGGGAGAAAGCGTGATGGTCACATGGAAATGGAAAGAAAGCGTTCGCCTGAGCCTGATCACGGGCGGCGTTATCTTTTACCTGGATGTTTTGGGTGTCCCGCTTAAAGCCGGCAGCGCCGCCATTGGGATTTTTGCGGCGGCAGTGGCCTTGATGGCCTTCTTGTTTTTGCGCGACAAACGGGGCCAACCAGTACGTGGTGGCCAGAATGCGTTGTTCATGGGGTTGGTGATGGGGGTGTCTGCCGGCATGGTCCTGGCTTTGCTGACATTCCTCTTCGCCCGCCTGCAAGCTGATGGCGTGCAGGTGCAAAGGGTGTTTGCCCAGGTGCTACCCGAACACACCGGCGCCTTGACCAACTTGAGCAAGGCAGAGGTGCAGCAAGGGGCGGACATCAGTGGGGCGCTGCTGCGCCTGGTGCTCATCCTGAGCGTCAGCGGGGCGCTAGGAGGGGCCTTGACGCGGCTGGTGACGGCGGAACGGCAGGCGCGCCGCAGCCAAACCGGCCGGAGTGCGGCGCGGCGTTGGCTGATTCTGGCGCTGCCTTTTGTATTTTACGGGTTGTTTCTGCTGCTGCGACTGGACAGTGTGGCCATTGCTGGCACCAATGAGAACATCATCGGACTGGTGCTGTTGTTTCTCTTTATGAGCGCGGCGTTGTTTGGCCTGCGCCGTGTGCAGACGCAGCGGGAGCAGTTGATTTTGGGCGGCCTGTGGCTGCTGTTGCTGTTAGCCATGCCCAATTTCACCGATTTGTTCCAGAATGCGGTCTTGGGCAAGGTGCTGATTTTTGCCGCCATTGGGTTGGGGTTGAATATTGTTATTGGCTATGCCGGCATGTTACACCTGGGCTTTGCCGCCTTTTTTGCCGTTGGCGCTTACGCCTACGGCTTCCTGGCTTCTCCCACCTCCTTTTTTATTGCCAATGGACAGTTCGATGGCCTCAGTTTTTGGACGGCTTTGCCGGCAGCCATTCTCCTTACCATTCTCGTCGGCGTTCTGCTAGGCATTCCCATCTTGCGCACGCGCGGCGACTACCTGGCTATTATCACCCTGGGTTTTGCCGAGATCATTCGCCTGCTGCTCGTCAACCTGCGCGATTACACGGGCGGGCCGGGCGGCATCCTCAATCTGCCCCCCCCCACCTTTTTAGGCGAAAGCCTGGGCAACCCTCGCGGTATCTTCTATCTGGCCCTCATTCTGGCTGCTGTGGTTATTTTCATGAGCGTGCGCCTGCGCGATTCTCGCCTGGGGCGCGCCTGGGTGGCCATGCGCGAAGATGAAGATGTGGCCCAGGTCATGGGTATTAACCCCATCTATATGAAATTGCTGGCCTTTGCTATTGGCGCAGCCTTCGCCGGTGCGGCTGGTGTCTTGTACGGTTCGCGCCAGGTGAACATCTTCCCCGACAATTTTACTCTGCTCATCTCCATTGACCTGCTGGCGCTGGTTATTATTGGCGGCCTGGGCAGCATTGAAGGGGTTGTGTTAGGCGCGATTGTGCTGGAAGGGCTGCCCGAAATTCTGCGCGGGGTAGACGAATACCGTATTGTCGCCTTTGGCGCGCTGCTGGTGGTGATGATGATTGTGCGCCCGCAGGGGCTGCTCCCCTCAGCGCAGCGGGAGCTGGAACTGAAAACAGAAGATCGCACCCAGGACGCCTGGCTAAGAATGGCTGGTAAAGAAGCGGCGGAGGAGAAGGAAGGGGAAGCCTGACAGGCTGGCAATAGGGGGACAGAACTCAAGCAGACAAAGAAAGCGTTTCAAATGCGTCAAAAGAGCAGACACCCTGGAAACCATGGTGGCGTTGGAGAACGCAACTGCCTCCGGCCATGAAACGCACGGGCATTACGATGAAAATAGCCGGGCGACGGGCAAGGCAAATCCGGGCAGAATCTCTTCCATGGTCAAGATATCCCCTGGGCGAAACTCCTGCACATCCGTAGGCGAACGGTAAAGCTCAATTACTGATTCCTTCGCATCTACCACCAACACCACCCGCACCCCAATCCCGAAATACTCGCGCAATTTCTGGCGCACTTCGCTCCAACGGTCGTTCGGCGACAAAATCTCCACTACCAATTCCGGGGCCGCCGTAAAAAAGTCGCCTGTTGCTGAACGCTCGTATTGCGCGTGGGAGATAAACACAACATCTGCAGCTCTTACGGTGTCGGGGTTTCGCTGCGTATAAATGCCCACCTCACCAACGGAAATATCGCCCAAATTGTGCGCTTCAACAAAATCACCGATCAACTTGCTCAAGCGATATTCCAACTTGCCATGATGTAGTTTTGTCGGACTCATCAGCACAAGTTCTCCTTCAACCAGCTCACATGGGCCAGTATCACCCATTTCCCATAACATTTGTCCAGTCAGGTGAGTTTTGTCGGATTGCGTTTGCCGGGTTGTTTCTGGAACAAGTGTTGTCATGACAGCCCTCTACATAGAATCCACAAATGAGTCAGCTTTGCCGTATACCTCAAGATTCGATCTGCTCAAAACGACCTTTGCCATTGGGTTTTAGTTTATCATGAAGCTTTGGCATTACCAATGGCGTTCACGGCAAAGCATTCTCTTCACGTGGTTTCTTGTTCGTACTGTAGATTCGAGGCCAGCCAGCGTTCGGCTTCGGCCACGCTCATGCCTTTGCGCCGGGCGTAGTTGGTCACCTGGTCTTTGCCGATTCGCCCCAGGCCAAAGTAGGCGGCGGCCGGGTGGGCGAAGTAGTAGCCGCTGACAGAGGCGGCGGGGAACATGGCATAGCTTTCGGTCAAGGAGATGCCGGCATTTTCCTCCACCCGCAACGCCGCGAATAGACCTTCCTTCTCGGTATGGTCTGGGCAAGAGGGATAGCCGGGCGCGGGACGGATGCCGCGATACTGTTCCTGAATCAACCCTTCGTTCTCCAGCGCCTCGTCAGACGCATATCCCCACAATTCGCGCCGCACCCGTTCGTGCATCCGCTCCGCCAGGGCTTCCGCCAGTCTATCCGCCAGCGCCTGCGCCAGGATACGGTTGTAATCGTCGTGGGCCGCGTGGAAGCGATCGGCCAGGTCTGCCAGGCCAATGCCGGCAGTTACCGCAAACATCCCCACATAATCCACCACGCCCGTCTCTGCCGGGGCGACAAAATCCGCCAGGCACATATTGGGTCGCCCCGGCGGCTTTTCCATTTGCTGTCGCAAGGTATGAATGGTGGTCAACCGCTCCGTGCGTGATTCGTCCGTATAGACAGCAATATCATCATCCTCTACGGCGTTCGCCGGAAAGAGGCCAACCACGGCTTTGGCGGCGAGCCATTTTTCACTGATGATGCAGTCGAGCAAGGCCTGAGCGTCACGGAACAGGTGGCTGGCGGCTTCGCCAATGAGCGGGTCTTGGAGGATGTGCGGGTATTTGCCCACCAGTTCCCAGGCGCGGAAGAAAGGCGTCCAGTCCATGTACGGGCGCAGTTCAGCCAGATCGTAGTCAGCAAAGACGGTGATGCCAGGGCAGCAAGGACGCGGCGGCTGGTATTGCCCCCAATCAATCTGGAACTTCTTCTGGCGAGCGGCAGCCAGCGGAATTAGCCGTTTTTGCGCATGTTTGCCGGCATGTTGCTGCCGCAGCGCCTCATATTCCGCCTGTACTTCGGCTGTTAATGCCGGCCGCAGTTCATCGCTCAACAGCCGCGCCGCCACCCCCACTGCCCGCGACGCATCCACCACATGGATCACCGGGCCGCGCTGGTAACCAGGGGCAATCTTCACTGCCGTGTGAATCTTGGAAGTCGTGGCCCCGCCAATCAGCAGCGGCAAGTCAAACCCTTCTCGCTCCATCTCCTGCGCCACATGCCGCATTTCTTCCAGCGATGGCGTAATGAGCCCACTCAAGCCAATGATGTCCACCTGCTCCCGCCGCGCCGTCTCCAAAATTTTGGTCACAGGCGTCATCACCCCCAGGTCAATCACCTCATACCCATTGCACCCCAACACCACGCCCACAATATTCTTGCCAATGTCGTGCACATCCCCCTTCACTGTGGCTAGTAAGATTTTCCCCTGCGAATGGTTCTCACCCGCGGCTCCGCCAATGGCGGCTTTCTCCGCTTCGATAAACGGCACCAGATAAGCCACCGCCTGCTTCATCACCCGCGCGCTCTTAACCACCTGCGGCAGAAACATCTTGCCCGAACCGAACAAATCACCGACGACGTTCATGCCGTCCATCAGCGGCCCTTCGATCACCTGGATGGGACGCGCAAACTGCTGCCGCGCCTCCTCCGTATCCGCCACGATATAATCGCTGATCCCTTTCACCAGGGCGTGCGTCAGCCGTTCCGCCACCGGCGCTTGCCGCCAGGCCAGATCAACATGGGCTTCTTGCCGTTCCCCTTTCACTGTTTCCGCCAGCGCCACCAGCCGCTCGGTGGCGTCAGGGCGACGGTTAAACAACACGTCTTCCACCCGTTGCCGCAGTTCTTTGTCCAGTTCCTCGTAAATAGCCAACTGCCCCGCATTCACAATGCCCATATCCATGCCCGCCTGGATGGCATGGTAGAGAAAGGCGGCGTGAATCGCTTCGCGCACCGTATCGTTGCCGCGAAAGGCAAACGAGATATTGCTGACGCCGCCGCTGATCAGGGCGTGCGGCAAATGCTGCTTGATCAGGCGCACCGCCTCCATATAAGCCAGCCCATACTCGTTGTGTTCCTCAATGCCTGTGGCAATGGCGAAGATGTTGGGGTCAAAGATAATCTCCTGCGGCGGAAAACCAACCTGTTCCGTCAAGAGGCGGTAGGCGCGCTGGCAAATACTAAACTTACGCGCTGCCGTGTCTGCCTGCCCTTCTTCATCAAAAGCCATCACAATCACGGCTGCCCCATACCACCGCGCCAGCTTCGCCTGGCGTATAAACTCCGCCTCCCCTTCCTTCAGGCTGATAGAGTTAATCACCGATTTACCCTGAACGCATTTCAGCCCCGCTTCAATCACCGACCATTTGGAGGAGTCAATGACGATGGGCACACGGGCAATATCTGGCTCGCTGGCGATCAGATAGAGGAAGGTCGTCATCGCCTTTTCCGCGTCCAACATGCCTTCATCCATATTCACGTCCAGCATCTGCGCCCCGCTCTCCACCTGCTGCCGCGCCACGCTCAACGCTTCTTCATACTGCCCTTCGCGGATGAGGCGGGCAAACTTGCGCGACCCGGTGACGTTGGTGCGCTCGCCAATGTTTACAAAATTCAACTGACGCGAGATGTTCAGC
>CAZDSN010000059.1:0-12072 GCA_964507675.1 uncultured Ardenticatenaceae bacterium
CCCATCCCCCAACCCCCTTCCCCCTCAAGGGGGAAGGGGGCTTTTCGGCGATGGCGTGATTAACCGATTATTTTCTCAATGTCTAAGTGAGTGCGCTGTACCTGAACCACTGTCCTTTCTTCGTTACAACTGTAGACTGCCGGCCCAGCCGGCTATTTGCTGTAAATAAGCGGCGTCCTGGTAGCGGCGCAGGTCAAAAGCGGGCGCATAGTCCGGCAGAGTCCCGCCTACAACGTGCGCCGCCAGCAGTTCCGCGGCTGCCAGGGCAGCCATTAAGCCATAACCAGACAACGCCCCCAACAGATAGGCGCCAGGGATAGGCAGCGGGCAGCTCAGCAGCCGGTTCTCGCGGGTTTTGGTGTAGTAGCCGCCGTCCACATACGGGCGAGGTATCTGCTCCCAATAGGCCGACAGACCTGGAATCATCGTGGATAGGCCGCGCAGCGTCACTTCGGGGAAGGACGGGTCTTCAGGAAGAGGAAAAACAGGCGACACAGGAGTGACGTGATAAGCCCACAGCATCAGAACATTCTGGCTGTCGCCGCCGCCTTCGGGGCGGGTGTGCACGCCGCCGGGGAACGGCTCCAACAGCCAGCGCGTGTCTGCTGAATCGGCCAGCCAGGTCTGCTCTGCCTCGCTCCAGGGCAACCGCTGCGGGTCCTCCCAGATCAGCAGCGGGGCATGGCGGGGAATAATGCCCAGGTGGTCTTTGAAAGAAACCTTGCGGTGGCATTCGCTGAAGATGGGGAGTTCCACACCCATTAGCGCGGCGACTTCGTTGACCAGCGGCCCGGCGGCGTTGACAAAGATGGCGGTGTTGATGTCTACTACTCCGCTTTCCTGCTGCACTGTCACGCCGGCGACGCGCCCCCGCGCCCGTTGCACCGCCGTCACCCGTCCGGGCAGTAGTTGCGCCCCATGCCGCCGCGCCTGCTCCCACAAATACATCCCCAACTGCTGCCCGCTAAACCAGCCGCAGCGGCGGGCGTGCAGGATGGCTGTTGTTTGCGGTGATAAGTAGGGAAAATAGCGTCGTATCAGGTCTGGATCGAGCAGTAAGTCTATGCCGTCGGATTGGTCGGCGAATCCTTCGGCGGCGGCGGGGGTGTAGGGGCTGGTTTGAAACCTGCCCGTACCGGATTCATGCAGGCGGACATCCCCAACGTCTGTGGCGGCCAGGGCGGCGGCTTTCATGCCGGCAGCCCGCTCCGGATCGGCGGTGGCATAGGCATAGCCACGGCGATTGAGCAAAAAACGATTGTCGCTTTCGTGCGCCAGTTCTTCCAGTAAGTCAATGCTGCGGTTCATCAGGCGGCGCATGGCGACATCTGGGCCAGGCCACCAGTTGCGATAGGCTTCGGTGGATTTGTCGCTGGTGAGGGTGAGCAGGGGGCGTTCGTCCACCAGCAGCACGCGGGGCACGCCCTGGCGCGCGGTCAGGTGATAGGCAGCGGCGATGCCGGCAATGCCGCCGCCACAGATAACCACATCAGCCGTGTAAACAGTCATGCGCCACGTTCCAGGTCGCTGCTTCCCCCCCTTTAGCCACTGTTCCTGGCATTTTAACATGCCGGCAGGCTGCCCGCAATTTTCTTAGGGGGACAGTTGAATGGTGTTTTTTGGGATTCAATTGTCCCTGCTGGCTATCCGCAATTTTCTTGGGGGACAATTGAATGGTGTTTTTTGGGATTCAATTGTCCCCGCGGGCGGTTTTGGAGAGAGAACGCGGCGAATGGGGCGGCGAGGGGCTTTGGGAAAGCTGGAAAAAGTAGAATTTCTGTCACCTGTGCGTCTATATGGATAGGGCGCGTGTGCGATACGCCTCCGCGATAGGGCGTATGCCATTGCACCTGGGATGGGGCGTGTGCAATTGGACAGAAGGTTCGGATTTTGCAGTGACAAAATAGTTGCGTTAAGGGTCATAATAGTGTTATAATGGTGACATTGACAAAAATGGACTTACACCCGGTCCAACCTTGCGTTCTGTCTATTTCGGTGCACTAAGGTAGACGCCAACGCAAGTCGGGGCGCAAGAGAAGTTGGCGCAACTGCTCTCTAAAGAGTAAAATGGGACGGCAGTGAAGCGGCAAGTATATCTGGGGAGCAAGACCTCCATCCAGAAATGATTTGCTCCATCAAGCTACCCAACCACCAGCGCCACATTTCTCAACGTCAACAATTGGCCCACTTGAAGATGACAGGCTGGAGGAATAAACAGTAGTGTAGATGACTGTCAGGAGCTGTTCTTCATTTACCGATGCCACAACCGCATCAAGTCTGTTATGCTTAACAAATCCAGCCAGACAAACCTTGTTGAAACAGGGAATGCCCACAAAACAGTCGCCCGGCTTCCTCTGTATTCAACTCCCATCAACTGCCTGTCATTATGTGGTTTTCAGGGTGGAATACCTATATCCTGGGCCAGATTTAGGTAAACAATAACGCCGTCTGCATCAGCGACGCTATCCGCGACCAAAGATACAGTGGCCCACTTAGTCTACTTTTCTTTCAACTTGTTAGGAGGAAAAACAATGCACACGAGAAGACTGTTGTTTGTTGTGTTCCTGCTGGTTGTCAGCGCCGTGTTGGCAGCCTGCGGACAGGAACCACAGGTTGTCGAAGTGACGCGCGTCGTCACAGAAACCGACGTCGTTGAAGGACAACCCGTGGAAGTCACGCGCGTGGTCACGGAAGAAATTGCCGTGGAAGTAACCCGCGTCGTGGTCGAAGAAGTGATGCCCACCCCCGTGCCCGTTGACCGCAACGGCGCCTGGGTGGACACTGTCGTCGTCGTCGAGGAACCGAATCCGGACGCCGCCGTCACCCGCCTGGAAGCAGGCGACATTGACGTCTTTGCGTTCACGATTGCCTCGCCGGGCACCTTCCAGCGAATTCTGGAATCAGAGCAGTTGAGCTATAAAACTTCTTATGGCTCGTATAATGAAATCACCTTCAACCCAGGCGTCTGCGCCGACGCTACCAAACTCAATCCATTCTCCGTTCCGAAGATTCGCGAAGCTATGAACTGGCTCATTGACCGCGATTACATCGTCGCCGAGATCATGGGTGGCCTGGGCACGCCTCGCTACGTGGCCGTTAACGGCGCATCGGCTGACCGCGCCCGTCTGGCGGCGGAAATCCGCGCCATTGAAGCCAAGTACGCCTACAATCCAGACACGGCGCAGCAAATTATCGCCGAAGAAATGGAGAAACTGGGCGCTACCCTGGTAGATGGCAAGTGGACTTTCAACGGCGCTCCGGTGGAACTGAGTGGCCTTATCCGCACCGAAGATGAGCGCACGCAGATTGGCGATTACGTCGCCAACCAACTGGAGAACATTGGCTTCACCGTTATCCGCGACTACAAGACTGCCGCGGAAGCCTCTCCCATCTGGCAAGCTGGCGAACCCACCGAATGTCTCTTCAACTACTATACCGGCGGCTGGATTAGCACCGCCATCAGCCGCGATGAAGGCAGCAACTTCCTCTTCTTCTACACCCCCGCCGGGCTGCCCCGCCCGCTGTGGCAGGCTTACACCCCCACCGAAGCATTTGCCACCGTGTCGCAGCGTCTGAACGACAACGACTTCAGCTCGTTTGAAGAGCGCACGCAGTTGTTTGTCGAAGCTCTGCCTCTGTCTATGGAAGACTCCGTGCGCATCTGGCTGTTAGACCGCACCAGCGTCGCGCCATATCGCAGCGAAGTCGAAGTAGCAGCTGACCTGTCTGGCAGCATCTATGGCTCCGTGCTCTGGCCGTACACACTGCGTCGTACTGGCGAAGTTGGCGGATCCATCACCTGGGCCAGCTCCAGTATCCTCACCGAAGCGTGGAACCCGATTGCCGGCACCAACTGGATCTACGACACGGCCCTGATCCGGGCCACCGGTGAGCAGTCCTTTGTCGTTGACCCCAACACCGGTCTCACCTGGCCCAATCGCATGGCCAGCTACGACGTCGTCGTCCAGGAAGGACTACCCGTCAACAAAACTCTAGACTGGCTGACCCTGGAATTTGCGCCAGAGATCGTCGTTCCCGACGATGCCTGGGCAGACTGGGATGCCACATCCCAGACCTTCCTCACCGCGGCTGATGTGTACACCGAAACCCAGACTGCGCTGACGAAGATCACCACCACCTACCCCAGCGACCTGTTCGACATCGTCAAATGGCACGACGGCAGCCCGTTGAGCCTGGGCGACATGATCTTGCTGTTCATCTTGCAGTTCGATCAGGCCAAACCGGAAAGCGCCGTCTACGACGAAGCGCAAGTTCCTTCCCTCGACTCTTTCATGCAAACCTTCAAGGGTCTGCGCATCACCTCCACCGACCCGCTGACTGTCGAGTTTTACACCGACCTGTGGTCGCTGGATGCCGAGACCTCCATCAGCAACCTGCGCACCCTGTGGCCATACTACGGCTTTGGTCCCGGCGCCTGGCACAATTTGAGCCTGGGGCTGTTGGCAGAAAGCAAAGGTCTGGCTGTCTTCTCCGCAGACAAATCTGCGGCGCTAGAAGTTGAGCATTTGAACTACATCTCCGGTCCCACCCTGGACGTCATGACGCAGGAACTGGCCGAAGCCGCCGCTGCCAACTACATTCCGTATGCCCCCACCCTGAGCCAGTACATCTCTACGGAGGAGGCCGCGGCTCGCTACGCTAATCTGCAAGAGTGGTTCCGTCGTCGCGGCCACTACTGGCTGGGCACAGGCCCGTTCTACTTGCAGCGCGCTTTCCCGGTGGAAGGCACCGTCATCCTGGAGCGCAACGAGAACTATCCTGATCCGGCTGACAAGTGGGCCCGCTTCTCTGAACCGGCTATTGCCCAGGTGGAAGTAGATGGTCCAGGCCGCGTCGGCATTGGCGAAGAAGCCGCCTTTGACGTCTTCGTGGACTTTAACGAAGCGCCATACCCGATGGCCGACATCCAGGAAGTCAAGTACCTGGTCTTTGATGCCACCGGCGCCCTGGCATCTTCCGGCGTTGCCGAAGCCGTAGAAGATGGTCTGTGGACAGTCACCCTGGCCCCCGACATGACCTCGGCTCTGGCTGCCGGCTCCAACCGTCTAGAAGTGGTTGTTGTTTCCAAACTGGTAGCTTTGCCCAGCCTGGGCTCTTTCCAGTTTGTGACAGCGCCCTAACCTGATCTGATCTTCTAAAAGGCTCGCCTGTAAAGAAAGGGGCTTTCAAAAGAAAGCGGCTTTCTATATAGAAAGCGACTTTCATGCAGGCGAGTTCTAACGTTTAATGCTCACCCAGCGGGACGGGGGATAACCGTGTCCCGCTGGGTTATTTCGCAGCATCCGATCTGTGACTTATGCACGGTTACGGGTAGGTATAGAAGCACATCGCCGTACCCATCAGTAACCAGGAGGTGGTGTCTTGAGCCAGGAATCTTTCACCCTGCAGGATACATACGTAGAGTCTGAAGCAATCGAATCCGCTTCAAGAAAGGCCACGTCCGCAGCCATAAACCGGCTCCTGCGGTACACGGGTGTCAAGCTGGTGGCCCTGTTCTTGACTATTGTTATTGGGGTCTACCTGACCATTCTCATTGCCAACATGGGGGGATATGTAGACCAGATTCGGCGAGCCCAAATCAGAGAAGGGATTGATCTTTTTGTCAACCAAAACCCAGACTTTCGGCAGCTATCCAACGAAGAACGCACCAAATTTATAGAAGGCCAGGTTGCCCTGGCCGAGAAACGACTGGGGCTGGATCAACCTTTTCTCTTCCGCAGTTTTCGTTACCTGGCTGATGCTTTAACGCTCAATTTAGGGTTTGCCGAACAACTGGTCAGCGACAGCGGCTCAAAGCAAGTGCGTTTAGTCATCCTGGAACGGCTGCCGTCAACGTTGGTCTTGTTTGGCACAGCCAATTTGTTCTTATTTTCCCTGGCCATTCTGTCAGCCCTGGCCCTGTCACGTCGCTATGGCAGCTTCATGGATAAGGTTGTCATGGCTCTGGCTCCCACATCCGCAGCCCCAGGCTGGTTTTATGGTCTGTTTTTAATCCTCATTTTTGCCGGACTGCTGCGCATGCTCCCCTTTGGTGGCATGGTGGCGGCTCCGCCACCTTCTGATCCGCTGGCTTACGGGCTAAGCTTACTCCAGCACATGGTCCTGCCGGTAACGGCCACACTTTTGTCTTCCATCTTCATCAGCATTTACAACTGGCGTACCTTCTTTCTGATTTTCTCCAGCGAGGATTATGTGGAAATGGCCAAGGCCAAAGGGCTGCCTGATAAGATGATCGAGCGCCGCTACGTCCTGCGACCAACTTTGCCCAACATCATCACCAGCTTCGCGCTATTGTTGATTTCTTTGTGGACGGGGGCAATCATTCTGGAAACAGTCTTCAACTGGCCCGGACTGGGTCGCCTGTACTTCCGCGCTATTGGTTTGTACGACACACCCGTCATTGTGGCGATCACCGTGGTTTACGCCTATTTATTGGGCTTGACTGTTTTCCTGTTGGACTTTATCTACGCCCTGGTTGACCCTCGGGTGCGGGTAGGGGCAGGGGGCACAGGCCGATGAATATCATCAAGCGGAATTTGAAGGAATTAAAGCGTTACCCGTCGGCCATGGTGGGGTTGGTCATTATCGTGTTCCTATTGGGTATGTCCGTTTACACGGTGATCAAGATACCTTACAACGAGGCGGTACGTCTCTGGCGCGGCGGCGAAGACATCTGGGCCGAAAACCCCAAGAATGCCTGGCCGGTGTGGTACAACTGGATATCGAGTACCAAGCTGCCCGAAACCCTGGTACTGGATAGCCGGACAGATGTGGAAAAAAGCATTGAACAGACGTCAGAAGACATCCGCGAGGAAAATTTCACTTTCACCATTGACTTCCCGTATGATAAATTTCCACCAGAGATGATCATGTATGTCAATGCTGAATTTGAAGAAAAGCCGCCGTTTATTTCCCTTACCTGGCTAACGCCTGATGGCCGCGAGATTCGGGTGGGGGATATCACACCCAGGCAATCGGATTCCTACCGTTTTGCCCAAGACACACGGCTGCAGCGGCGTCTGGGAGGTTTGCCGGCTGAACAAGGTTTATTTGCCACTCCCGGCTCAGACCCGTTGGTTCCCCTGAAAGGGACCTACCAACTGCAGATTGAAGGACTGTTGTTTGAAGACAACTCCAGTTTCGACGCCAAGCTGGTCATGTACGGGGACGTGCATGGACTGGCAGGGACCGATCACCGGCGGCGAGATTTAACAGTAGCTTTGCTCTGGGGGATACCCATCGCCATGGCCTTCGGCTTGCTGGCAGCAGTCGGCACGACGGTGACCACCATGGCTATTGCGGCGATTGGGGTGTGGTTTGGCGGCGTGTTAGACTCTGCCATCCAACGGATCACGGAAGTGAACCTGATCTTGCCTTTGCTGCCCATTCTAATCATGATTGGCACCTTCTATTCACGAAGTATCTGGGTCATGTTGGGCGTGGTGATCCTGTTGAGTCTCTTTGGGGCCGCCATCAAGAACTATCGCGCCATTTTCTTGCAAGTGCGCGTGCTGCCGTACATTGAGGCAGCGCAGGCCTATGGCGCCAGCAACATGCGGGTCGTGTTTCGCTATCTGATTCCGCGCGTGCTCCCCCTGATCATCCCGAACCTGGTTATCCTGGTGCCTGGGTTTGTGTTCCTGGAAGCATCGCTGGCTGTGCTGGGGTTGGGCGACCCTGTTTTGCCCACCTGGGGTAAGATTATTCAGGACGCTAACTCACAAGGGGCGCTGTTTAATGGCTATTATTACTGGATATTGGAGCCTTCTGTGTTGCTCATGATAGCCGGATTGGCTTTTGCCATGGTGGGCTATGCCCTGGACCGTATCTTCAATCCAAGACTAAGGGAACTGTAGCGCTATGGAAAAAAAGCAAAAGCAACTGCTGCGGATCAAAGAACTGCGCCTGCATTTTCGTACTACCGGAGGGGTGGTACAGGCGGTGGATGGCGTAGATTTCGAACTCCCTCGGAACAAAGCAACGGTCGTAATCGGCGAATCAGGCTGTGGCAAAACCTCGCTGGCAAAAGCGATTTTGCGCTTACTGCCGCGTAATGTGGACACTTATTCAGGCCATATCTATCTGAACGACCTGGATATCATGAGCCTGGATGATGAAGAGTTCCGGCAAGACATCCGCTGGAGCCGCATCTCCATGGTTCCGCAAGCGGCCATGAACGCTCTCAATCCGGTTATGAAGGTGGGGGAACAGGTGGCGGAACCGGCCATGGTACACCTGGGTCTGAAGCACCAGGCGGCGATGCAACAGGCGGCGCAAATGTTTGACCACGTGGGTGTGCCTGTTGATTTCTTGCACCGGTACGCCTTTGAACTGAGTGGTGGAATGCGGCAGCGGGCGGCGCTGGCAATGGCGCTGGTGACCGTGCCCGACCTGGTCATTCTGGATGAACCCACATCGGCGCTGGATGTATTGACGCAAGCCAACATCATGAATTTGCTGAAACGGGTGAAGCAGGAGATGGAAACGAGCTTCATTCTCATCACGCATGACATTGCCACCTCCAGCGAACTGGCTGACAATGTGGCCGTGATGTACGCCGGGCAAATCGTGGAAATAGGGGAGGCCGCCTCTTTCTTCCCCGCGCCGCTTCATCCCTATGCCAAAGCGCTGATGAACAGCGTCCCGCGGCTGCGGGGCTATAGCGAACCTGAATTTATCACCGGCCAACCCCCCAGTTTGCTGTCCCCTCCCACAGGCTGCCGCTTTGCAGCGCGCTGCCCGGCGCGATTTGAGAAATGCAGCGAAGAACCCCCCGTTATGATACAGCCAGATGGACGGCAAGTAAAATGTTGGTTATACACGTAGGAGAGGCGCATGATTGACACGAATGACAGCACACAAGCAGTAGAAATGCCTTTACCCTCCCCTACCCCCAATGGGAATGAACCGCTGCTCTCTATTCAAGACCTACACGTCTGGTATGAATTGAAGCGATGGGGGTTCGCCCATGCTGGTTACGTCCGCGCCGTAGATGGCGTCTCTTTTGATCTGAAACGGGGCGAGGCGATGGCTTGCGTCGGCGAGAGCGGCTGTGGCAAATCCAGTTTGATGAAAACAATTTTGGGGTTGAACCGTCCCACTAAAGGGGCTGTCGTTTTTGAAGGGACGAATCTGGCCGAACTGAAAGGGGAAGACCTGAAGTGGTATCGCTCGCAGCTAGGCTACGTGCAGCAAGACCCTTTCGGGGCGTTACCCCCTTTCATGAACGTGAAGCGCATCCTGGAAGAGCCGTTGATTATCAATGGCATTAAGGACAAGGAAGAACGACTGCGCCGCATTGAAAAAGCGTTAGAAGAAGTCAAACTTACCCCTATTGAGGAAGTGATCCACAAGTTTCCGCACATGCTCAGCGGCGGGCAACAGCAGCGGGTGGTCATTGCCCGCGCCATGATTATGGAACCCAAACTGTTGGTGGCTGATGAACCTGTCTCTATGTTGGATGCCTCGGTGCGGGTGGAAATTCTGAAACTGCTGCGCGGTTTGCAGGAATCGCATAACCTGGCCGTTATTTACATCACCCACGATCTCTCTACCGTGCGCTATTTCTCCGAACACATTTTTGTTATGTATGCGGGCCAGATTGTGGAAATAGCGCAGGTGGATGATTTGCTGCAGCATCCGCAACATCCTTATACCATTGCCTTGTTGGAAGCGTCGTCTGATCCGGACGCCCACAATGCTACGGTAATGAGAGAGGTGCCGCCGGGCGAACCCCCCAGTCTGGTGAACCCCCCTAAGGGCTGCCGGTTTCATCCACGCTGTCCGCACATGATGGAAGGCTTGTGCAACGTTGAGGATCCGCCCTCCTTCGTCACCGAACCCCAACACCGGGTGGCCTGCTGGTTATATGATCCGAGTAAAGAGTATGAGACCCCTTAGGCTTGTCCTCATTGGCTTTCTGCTGGTTCTGTTGGGCGCGGTCTTACCTTTCTTGATGGTAATCCACGTCCTGGAAGCAAGTTTCTTGTTGAGCTTCATCTCTTATGGGGCTTCGGTTGGCGGTCTGTTCCTGGGCGTTATCGGAGCCGCCTCCTATGTGGGTAACGTCAGGAGCCGGCGCGATTGGCGTGACCATTAGGCCCCTTGTAGGTTTGATCTTTCGGCGAAACGGTCGTTGGGTTTCATGCCAGACGTGAAACCTGGCGACCGTTTTTTTTGAATCCACCCCCGCCACAAAAAACATGGTTGAGTCTGTCCCGGCGCAACATCTTGCCATTGAAAGCGTAACCCGTCGCCCCAGTCACTGGCGGAATTTGACGAAATATCTGGCGATCAGGATAGCTATATTGGGCAGCGCCGTCGTGGCCGGCGTTTACATTACCATTATCATTGCCAACTATGGCGGCTACGTGGATGAGATTATCCGGGGGCGGATTGCGCAGAGCATTGACGGCATGATCATGGGGGGGTGGCTGCGGGATGTGCCCACGGAAGAAAAGTTTGCCATTATTGAGCAAACCACATTGGCGATGGAGGAGGCCGCAGGACTGAATGAGCCATTTCTGCTGCGCACGTTTCGCTGGCTGGGAGACGGACTGACCTTAAACTGGGGCGAGTCTAACCGCTCTTTTGTTTACAATATGGCTGGCAGCAACACCAGCAACACCGGTGTGCGGGGCATTGTGATGGACCATCTGTCGCGTACCTTGTTGGTTTTTGGTCTGGCGAATATGCTGCTCTTTTTTACGACGGTGCTGATGGGGCTGGCTTTGACGCGCCAATATGGGTCGCGCCTGGACAGGCTGTTTGCTATTTTTTCGCCTCTGTCAGCAGCCCCCGCCTGGGTTTACGGCGTTCTGCTGAACATTTTCTTGCTGCGCGTGGTCAATTTGTCCGCTGGAGGGACGTTTGACTTCTGGCCCAGTGAGTTCCGCTTCGCCTATCTGCCGGTGGTGCTGAAGCATCTGGCCCCTCCTTTTTTAGCCATCTTCATAGCAGGGTTGTTTCAGGGGACGTACGCCTGGCGCACCTTCTTTCTGGTTTATACGAGTGAAGATTACGTGGAGATGGCGCGGGCCAAAGGGCTTTCCGTCAGAGCAGTGGAGCGGCGTTACGTGCTGCGGCCGGCTCTGCCGGGGATTGTGACCAGCTTTGCTTTGCTGAGTATGAGTCTGTGGCAGGAGATTATCGCGTTGGAGTATTTCTTCAACGTTGCCGGCATTGGACGGCTGTTTGTGATTGCCATTCGCGCCCTGGACACGCCCATGATTGTGGCGCTGGTGGTCACTTTTGCTTACCTGCTGGCGATCACGGTTTTTGTGCTGGACATTGTGTATGGGCTGCTTGATCCGCGCATCCGGGTGGGGAACACGGGACAGGCGGGAAACGTGGCCCCCCCCGCGGCGCGGCGGGGGTTGCGGCAGCGCCACCGCGCCCGCCCGTTACGTCCGGTGCAACCGTCCCTGGCGCTGTCTACGGCGGAAGCGCAGCTGCAGCCCCCCACGCGGAGAGAGCAGTGGCAGCGGGGCTGGCAGCGGCTCAGGGAAACTGGGCGACAAATTTTGCGCTATCCGACGGCGGTGATTGGGATGGTTATCATTTTGGGGCTGGTGGGCGTGTCTATTTATACGGTGGTGACTATTCCCTATGAACGGGCGATTGCCCTGTGGCGGGGAGAGGGGGATGTTTGGGCGCGCAATCCCCGTAACGCGCAGCCTGCCTGGGTCAACGCCTTTCGCTTTAACAAACTGCCGTCCACGATTATCCTGGACAGCCGCAAGGGGGAGGGAAGCAAAACCCGGCAGGCGGTAACGGAAGAGATCACCGAAATCACGCTCACCTTTCCTTTTGATTACCCCTACAATGTCTTGCCCCAAGATGTCAATATTTATTTCCACGCCCAATATGAGGAAAAAGTGCCGCACCTGACGCTGACGTGGCTGACGCCAGATGGGCGGGAGATACAGTTAGGCAGTTTTTCCACGCGCAGTTATCAGGCGTATTTGCTGGCGCAAGACGAACGCTTGCAGCGGCGATTGGGGGGGCTGCCGCCGCTGCAAGGGCTGTTTACGGAACCGCTGACGGATACGG
>CAZDSN010000060.1:0-12060 GCA_964507675.1 uncultured Ardenticatenaceae bacterium
ACTACCGGCGGCCACCAGCCATCTTCAATGATGTATTCCCACAATTGTTCCAGCGTAACGCCCGGCTCGACGGTGATCACGCCTGTTTCTGGATTCCAGGCCAGAATGCGGTTCATCCGCTGCAAATCAACCAGAATGTTTTCGCCATTAAGGGCGGCGTCTCCGTAGCTGTTGCCCGTGCCGCGAAAGCCAACGGTGCGTCCGGTTTCGCGGGCCACGTCAAATATCTGCTGCAAGCTGGCTGTAGTCGTGGGGCGGTAGACGTAGCAAATATCGCTGCTGGCCCCGCCCCAGGCAGACACCTTTTCCAGCCGTTCTGCCGGCAAGGTCGCGCTCATTTGTTTGGTCAAGCGAAGGTGATGGTTACGCATAAACAGGTCGGTGTTGTGGTTTATCAAGGCCACGAGCCAGAAGATTACAAAAGTCTGCCTGGAAGTTGAAAATTTAGTTGGGTAATCAATTGTCATTCCGAAGGCGGCAGCCTCCGAAGACGGCAGCCTGAGGAATCCCGCTCACCTTAAACCGCCAGCACCGTAGGGATTCCGAGCGGAGCGAGGAATCCCGTAAAGCCCTAGAAATTCAAGCGGCGAAAGATGAAGGAAGGCATATGCCGGATCACCAGGCTGACAAGCCGCCAGCGGGCGGGAATGTATACCGTTTGTCGCCGCTGGCGAATGGCAGCCATAATTTGGGCGGCGGCATCCGGTGCGGAAATGGGCCACATCTTCCGCTCTACGTGTTCTAGCATCTGGGTTTCTATCATTCCCGGCTTGATAGTCGTGACGGTGACGCCGCGCTGGCTGAGGCGATTGCGCAGCGATTCCAGATAGGTGTGCAGCCCGGCCTTGCTGGCATGGTAGGCGGGATTCCCGCGCCGTCCCCGGTCGCCGGCAATGGAGCCAATGCCCACAATATGGCCGCGCCGGTCGCGCTCAAAGCGAATGGCCGCCTGATCCAGCCAGGCCATAGCCCCCAGCAGGTTGACGTCCACCATTGATTTGTCTTTGTTAAAATCATATTCAGTAGCAGCCACCGGGGGCATGACGCCGGCCACGTAGATGACCAGGTCAAGCCCGTTGAGGTGGTGGGTGATTTCCTGAAACAGGGCCGGCGCTGCCGCATATTGGGTCACGTCGTGGACAAAGGGGTGGGCGCGTCCCGGCCATTGTACGTTCACGGCGGCGCACACTGCTTCTAACTCACTCTGGCGGCGGGCCACGCCAGCCACAATGTAGCCTTGCGCGGCTAATGCCGGCATTAACGCCGCCCCTAGCCCCGCCGACGCGCCAATCACCAATGCTTTAGGTTGTAGTTCCAGCGGTCGCGTGGCTGGAATCCTCGTTTCATTTGCCATAAGGTCCTTTCATTCTATCAATGCGGCGGCGTCTGGGGGAGCCGGGTACGCCAGCACGCGGGCAATCGTTTCGTGTGTTTGCAGCGCCAACTGCTGCACATTATCGGCGGGCGTGGGCTGCACTGCCGGCAGCGCCACCATTCTGGCCTGTACCGGGCCAGACCGTCCCGCCAGCCGCCACATGGCATTGAACAACGTTTCATCCCCCCACACCACCAGCGCTTCCCGATCATACAAGATAGCGCAGGGCAGAAAAGGGGTGCTGTTTTGGGCAGCTATCTCAAATGCGCCGTGTCGAAAGGGCAGCAGCGTCCCGCCTGGTCCCACTTTGCCTTCGGGAAAAACCACAATGGGGGGATAGCGCCGGACGCGGGCCAGTTTTTGCCGCGCCAGGTGGCGGGAAGATTTGTCGCCGCGATCCACAAACACTGTGCCCACGGCCATAGCCACCCAACCGATAAAAGGCCAGCGGCGCACTTCCTCTTTCGCCAGAAAGCGCATAGGCATCAGGCTGACCAGCAGCACAATGTCCAGATAGGAGAGGTGGTTGGGAAAAACAAAGCCTTCATGGTGCACAAATGTTTCCAGGGGGGGCGGCGTAAAACGGATGTCGAAAATGCGCAGGAAAGCGCGGGCCATCCAGCGCATGTTCCAGGCGGCAAAACGAATGCGCCGCACGCGCAGCGGGATCCAACCGGTTAACAGGATCGCCACGGTTCCTGCGGCCAGCACGAGAGAGATGGTTACAATGCGAACAACAGCGCGAATAGGGTTCATCCTGAAGCCTCTTTCTCCTTCGAAAATAGGTTTCACGCGGCAGTCCGCTTACGCGGGACGCGGAGGGCGCAGAGAAAAATTCGTGTCATTCGTGGAATTCGTGTCAAAAAATTTTCATTCCTCGTGGCTTGCCGTGAGCTTGTCGAATGGTGCGCCCCGCTCGTGGAAACTCAGCATAGATAAATGGGGTTGCTGTATATCCAGCCTCGTTGCTGGCCCAGGTAGGGGATATGGCACTCTACACGGTAAGGGCCGGCGTCAACCGGTATATAGGTCAGCGTGGTGTCGTGCGCTTCGGCCACCACCTGCCCCTGATGGATGAGGCGCATGTGGCAGCGGGTGGGCGCTATCGCCTGCAGGGTGGCGCCAACGTCCATTTTGATCTGGTCGCCCATGATGCCTTTGCCGATGCCATGCCCGCTGAAGCGAAACCCTTTGGTGGGGGCGGGCATATCGTAGGCGACCCAACTGTTGCCCTGACCAATGGCCCCCCAAATCAGGGCTTTGTCGTGGACCAGTTCGCCATTAAGGGGTTGGCGGATGAGCACATGGGTGTTGACGGCGCGGAACAGGAATTCGTAGGGGAAGACCAGGCGGGTGATGGGGCCGAGGCTCATGGGCGTGCCGTGGGCGTCGCTGTTGCCGACGGCGGCAATGCGCTTCCCCTGGGCCAGTAGTTCGTCCCATTTCGCCAGCGTTTCTGCTTCAGGCCCCACAATGTATTTTTCGGGATGAAGCACCAACGGCAGGGCGCTCAATTTGGCAATGAGTTTGTTTTTGATGGACAGCCGGTCGTGGCGGCGGGCCACGGCGGATTTGAAGCTGGACATGTAGTTCCAGATTTCCAGCCCCGTAAAACCGTCTACTTCCCAATTGTGCCAGCCCAGTTCCGGCTCGTTGAGCAGGTCGAGGCTGCGTTCGTGGGGGTGGGCCAGGAAGCCGCAAGCGCCAATGTGGCGCACGGCGTCAATGAGTTCCTGGGGCTGGGGGGCATGCCGGCACAACTCCGTTTCCGCGCCATAAATGAGAAAATGATTGCATTGGGGATCGCGGCGCGTATCGTGCACTTCCTCGCCTACCAGCAGCAGCACCCGCCCTTGTTCGTTTTCATAATATCCTTCCACCCCGTTTACCCACAAATTGTGATCGGTGACCACGATAAAATCCAGCCCGGCGGCGATGGCGGCGTCGGCAATTTGCCTGTGCCATTTTTCGCCATCGGAGTAGGGGGTGTGCATGTGGAGGTTGCCGGCAAGTTCAAACATAATCCTGATCGCTTGCTATGGGAGTAGGGCGGGCATCTTGCCCGTCTCTGGTCACTGACTCCAGGAATGCCGAAAATGTTTTGAGTGGGGCGAGCCGTTTGCCGGCGAATGCCGGCAAGCCGCCCCCATTTTCCCCTTCATCTCTCTATCTGGTTTGACTTTGTAAGGTAATACTATCATTTTCGGTCCGGTTATCCAACACCAATCGGGTAGGGGAATGGTTACAATACTACCAAAATCTCCCCAAAACTGTTTAGACCTGCAATTCTTCTGACGAAGACGTGAATGGCGTCTGGATCGATCAAACGAATGATGACATCTATCTGACGACGCTTGGCAGCTTTGCCGTTTCCGGCGTCTCTGGCGATGGCGCGGACCTCTTTATCTGTCATCCAATCACCCTGGGCAGCAGCACGTCCTGCAATTTCGGCCCTGGTCTCTATTGGGATGGCTCCGTTCATGGTCTGTCGGGCGAGGTGATGGATGCCGTAGAAATTGTACGATAGAGGCGTTAACGGGACTGCCGGCAAAGCGGAATGCCCGCAAACCACGCGCTTCCTGGCGTGTATAGAATTCAGTAAGATCAATTAAGTCTTGACAAACAGGGGGCTTGTTAGGGTATAATATAGCTGGCTCCCCCAAGGGGCGGGAAAACCCCTCAGCGCCCGCTAAGGGTCCGCCCCGCTTATGGCTCCCTGGAGGCTCTCAGTTCAGCGCCCGTTGAACCGAGAGCCTCGCTTTTTATGCCCTTTTCCAGGAATATGCCGGCATCCCCACTCCCCACACAACTGCGGCGCTGAAATATTGACTTAATGACTCTCTCATAGCTACAATGGCTGCATTCCCGCCCCCGCCAGCGCATTTATGGGTCGTCCAGGCGACAAAAAAGGCCACCCTGGCGCTGCCGGGTGACCTTGTGATTGGCAAGGAGGCTACGAACGACCTTTGCTTTCTTTTTCATGCTGTTGGCTACCAGTGCCCCTGGGCCGATTCGAACGGCCAACCTACGCGTTAGGAGTGCGTTGCTCTGTCCATTGAGCTACAAGGGCAGTTTATACCAGCCTATTTTAACAAAACCCCTCAGGAACGTCGAGATGGATGCAACCCTATCGCTGCCGGCACAACTCCCCTTTTTTGTCTATGGCACGCTGCTGCCCGGACAGCCCAACGCGCACCTGTGGGGCAGCGCCGTAGCGCAGATGCGCCCGGCGCTGTTCCCCAATGGGCGTCTTTACGACATGGGCAGCTTTCCGATGCTCCTGGCCGGCAAAGGCCGCCCTATCCCGGGAATGCTTGTCGAAGTCAAACCAGAGATGTATGATCCCGTTATTCGCGGCCTGGATGAACTCGAAAAATATAATCCCGCGCAGCCGCAGCACAGCATCTACTGCCGCGAATGTCACCCCATCCAGACCGCGCCCGATCAATATAGTCCAGCCTGGGTTTACCTGGGAAGCGATGTATACATTGCCGGCAAACCGGAAATCCCCCAGGGCGATTGGCCCACTTACGTGGCTGCCAGGCTGTCCGACGTGCAAGCATGGTGGCGTCATTTCACTTCCCTGTTCCCCACTTCCCCCAACGAATAAACAGGTGTGATGGTATAGTCGAGGTAGCAAACATATGAAGAGAATTGGTGTACTCACCAGCGGCGGCGACGCGCAGGGCATGAACGCTGCCGTGCGCGCCGTTGTGCGCACAGCCATTGACCAGGGCGTGGAAGTTTACGCCATCCTGGAAGGGTATCAGGGCATGGTGGACGGCGGCGCGCGCATTCGCCCCATCAACTGGAATGACGTTGGCGGCATTTTGCAACAAGGCGGAACTATCATTGGCTCTGCTCGCTGTCAGGCGTTTCTCGAACGTGGGGGGCGTCTGAAAGCGGCCCAAAACCTGGTTCTCAATGAGCTTGAAGGGTTAGTCATTATCGGCGGCGATGGCAGCCTGACGGGCGCCAGTACGCTGCATCGGGAGTGGCCGGAATTGCTGGCGCAACTGGTGACGAATGGCGAAATCACCCAGGAAGCTGCCGAACGCCACCAATTTATGCCCACTGTGGGGCTGGTGGGGTCCATTGACAATGACATGTACGGCACAGATATGACGATTGGGGCAGACACGGCCTTGCATCGCATTATCGAAGCCGTTGACGCCATCTCCAGCACGGCTGCCAGCCACCAGCGCGCTTTTGTGGTGGAAGTCATGGGGCGGCGCTGTGGTTACCTGGCGCTGATGAGCGCCCTGGCTACCGGCGCAGACTGGGTGCTGATCCCTGAAAGTCCCCCCAATCTGGATGCCTGGGAAGATAAAATGTGTGACGTGCTGCGCAAAGGGCGGGCTATTGGTCGCCGCGATAGCATTGTCATTGTGGCTGAAGGGGCCCAGGACCGCTATGGTAAGCGTATCAGCAGCGCCTATGTCAAACAGGTGTTAGAAGAGAAGCTCAAGGAAGATACCCGTGTCACCATCCTGGGGCACGTGCAGCGTGGCGGCGCGCCCAGCGCGTTTGATCGGAATCTCAGCACGATTCTGGGGTGGGAAGCAGTGCATACGCTGCTCAAAATGGATCCGCAGCAGGAAACGCTGGTGATCGGTATGCGCGGCAACCGCATTGAGGCCACGCCCTTGAGCGAATGCCTGGAGAAAACAAAAGTTGTGGCTGACGCCATTGCCCGGAATGATTACAACGCAGCCCTGAAAGCGCGCGGCGGCAGTTTTGCCCGTTCGTTCCGCACCCTACGCACGCTGGTACGGGCGCTGCCACACACCCCGGACCCTGGTAAACGGCAACTGCGGCTGGCTGTGCTGCATTCGGGAGCGCCGGCGCCGGGGATGAACACGGCGGTGCGCGCGGCGGTACGCCTGGGCGTAGACCAGGGGCATACCATGTTTGGCGTGCGCAACGGCTTTCGCGGTCTGATCGAGGATGAGATTATTGAACTGGATTGGATGAGCGTCAACGGTTGGGCGCTGCGCGGCGGCGCGGAACTGGGCACAAACCGCAAAATTCCGGAGGGAAGCGATTTTTACGCCATTGCCCGCAACCTGGAAAAGCACCAGATCGAAGGCATTTTGATGATTGGCGGCTGGTCTGGCTACCTGGCGGCATTGGAAGTATTTGAGCGGCGGCACAACTTTCCGGCGTTCCAGATTCCGATTGTGTGTTTGCCGGCATCTATTGACAACGACCTGCCCGGCTCCGAACTCAGCGTGGGCGCAGACACGGCCCTTAACAGCATTGTCAGCGCCGTGGACAAAATTAAACAATCCGCCGTTGCTTCCCGGCGCGTCTTTGTGGTGGAAGTCATGGGGCGTTACTGCGGCTACCTGGCCTTGATGAGCGCCCTGGCCACCGGCGCCGAGCGCGTCTACCTGCCCGAAGAAAACATCACCCTTTCCGATCTGGTGCATGACGTACACCAACTTATCAATGGTTTCCGTCTGGGAAAGCGCGTCGGCCTGACCATCCGCAATGAAGCTGCAAATCCCGTTTACACCACCGATTTCATCAAGTCCCTTTTCCAGGAGGAAGGAGGCGACCTGTATGACGTGCGCACAGCCATCCTGGGCCACATTCAGCAGGGGGGTAACCCCACCCCGTTTGACCGCATTCAAGCCGTGCGTCTGGCGGCGGAATGCGTTTACTTCCTGGAGCAGCAGCTTGATGGCAGCACTGCCGAACCCACGAGCGCCTGTATTGGGCTGCTCAACGGGGGATATAAATTTACCGACCTGGAAACTGTGCCGCGGCTGATGGATAAGAAGTATCAGCGGCCCAATCATCAATGGTGGTTAAGCCTGCGCTCCATAGCGCGGGTGATGGCCCGGCCCGGCCCGTCAGGTTAATCTTTCATGACTTCTATGACATTCGTAGGGATTCCATATGAGGATCACTCTTGACATATGCCATTGTAGGGGCATACAATATTAACACTACCGCTTTGTCTGGATGCTGCTGAATTTTACAGCGGCATCCAATCTACAAGGGCAAACGGACACGTGCAATGGGACTTACGAAACGCATTACCTGGTTACAACGCATCTCATGTTTCGCTTCTACCCTGCCCATTCAACGTGTCTGTGACGCCAAGCCAGTTCAGCCGTTCCCTTTCCCGCCAACTTGCGCCCTTATTGTTGCCTTGTTTCGCTGTTTGTTGACGGACAGGAATGGCAGCCGTATGGGCGTTGTCTCCCAATGGCGACCCGTCATGCCGGCTAACGCTAAAAACACACTCATTGCCAAAGGATACTGCTTGTGCCTCGTACCCACCTCCGTTTGATCTTATTCCTCATTTCCATGTTCCTCCTGGCCGCACTGGCCTGTAATGCGGTTAATCCTCAGACGACGACGATCAACCCGGCAGCCACCCTGCCCGCCGAAGTTGTGCAGGCGGCTGTGGCCACTGTTCAGGCTGAACTGCAAACGGCAGCGCCCGCGGGGAACGGACAGACGCCAGCCATCGCGGGGGAGAGTAATAACCTGCCCACTGCTGTCAATGTGGAACAGACGCTGATTGATCTGTATAAACACGTCAATCCTGCCGTGGTACACATTGTCAGCCCATTGGGCAGCGGCAGCGGTTTTGTCTTTGACGGCGACGGGCACATCGTCACGAACTATCACGTTGTCGCCGACACGGCGGAGTTTGAGGTTATCTTTAGCGACAGCGAACGACGCACGGCCACGGTGATTGGCGCCGACATAGACAGCGATCTGGCTGTGATTGCTGTGGATGATCTGCCTGCCGGCATTTCTCCCATTGAATTGGGCAATTCCAACGACATTCAGGTCGGCCAGTTTGTGATTACCATTGGCAACCCCTTCGGGGAACAAGGCTCCATGTCTCTTGGTATCGTCAGCGGTTTGGGGCGCAGTCTGGCATCTCAACGCCTGGGCTACTCCCTGCCGCAGGTGATCCAGACAGACGCGCCCATCAATCCAGGCAATTCGGGCGGGCCGCTGCTGGACCTGGAAGGTCGCCTGTTGGGCGTTAATACGGCTATTCGCACCACCACCGGGGTTAGTTCTGGGGTGGGCTTTGCCGTCCCTGTAAATGCGGTGCGCCGCATTGTGCCTGCTCTCATTGAAGCAGGCGTGTACATCTATCCTTACATGGGCATTGAAGTGCCAGGGCAGGCGTTGTCCCTGGCTGACTATGAACAATTGGGACTGCCACAAACATCGGGCGCTTATGTGACAGGCGTCCGCCCAGACAGCCCGGCATACCAGGCTGGTCTGATTGGGCAGCAAGGGCCGGGGGGCGACCTGATCATTGCCGTGGATGGCCGGCCTGTGCTGGAGTTCAACGATTTGTTGAGTTATCTGGTCTTTGAAACTACTGTAGGACAAACGATTGAACTGACTATTCTGCGCGACGGTCAGGAAATGATTGTTCCATTGACGTTAGGGGAACGTCCCTGACGCTCCGGCGTCCCTGACGCTCCAGCGTCTCTGACGCTTCAGCGTCTCTGACGCTTCAGCGTCTCTGACGCTCAATTTCCCATCAACTCACTTTACCAACTTAGGAGGCAGCTATGTTTAACCAAGAGCAACTGCAGGCATTACTTTCATTTGCAGGCAATGGTGCAGACATCCTAAGTCTTTACCTGAATACAGACCTGACACAAGAATCGAAAGATGCAGTCCGGCTGCGGGTTCGTTCGCTCTTAAAGGAGGTTGGGCCAGAATTCAAGGATGATGTAGAGGCGATTGAACGTTATCTGGCGTATGAATTCGACTGGATGAAACCCGGTCTGGTCATTTTCAGTTGCGCCCCGAAAGCGTTCTTCGACGCTTATCCGACCAACGTCGCCTTTCGCAATCGGGTAAGAATGGGGAAGAAGCCGTATGTGAAACCATTAACCCATTTCCTGGATTTCTATGCCCATTATGGCGTGATCATGGTGGATCGGGTGGGGGCGCGCATCTTTGAATTTCATCTGGGGGAACTGCTGGACAGTTCCGGCATTATGGGGGAAGAAGTGCGCAAGCTCAAACGAGGCGGCGGTTCCGCCTCCACCGGTATGCGCGGCGGCATGGGCGGCGCAGAACGGGAGGAAGAAGCCGTCCAGCGGAATCTGCGCCAGGCTGCTGCCGAAGCGCAAAAATTCTTCGCCAACAAAGATATACGCCGCCTCTTCCTGGCCGGTACCGCCGAGACGGTCTCGCTATTCCGTGACCTGCTGCCCAAACAACTGCAAAGCTGTATTGCCGGCACTTTTGCTCTGGATATGGACGCTGGCGAACATGAAGTGCGCGCTCGCGCCCTGACTCTCTTGCAGGAAGCCAACGCTGAACGGGAAGACAAAATGGTGGCCGATATGATCACCACCGCCGCCAAGGGAGGCAATGCCATTCTTGGCCTGAGCGGCACCTTGCAGGCCGCGAGCGCCGGCCGCGTGCAAACCCTGATCATCAGCGATGGATATCGCACCCCCGGCTATCGTGGCCTGCACACAGGCATGATGTTGTCGTTCAACGGTCATGAACCGGAACTGGCGGGGGAAGAGTTTGTCGAAGTGGAAGACATCGTTGAGGAAGCTATCGCCCGTACCCTGGAACAGGGGGGGCACGTTGAGGTCATCAGCGGCAACGAAGACCTGGAAATGATGGGGCGCATTGGCGCCTTACTGCGCTATTAAGGCGGGCAGCGTCCTGCGCCTGCCTTGATGATGGGGGTTATCATGAATGAATTAGTGAAGTTAGTGGCAGACAAAGCTGGCATTTCTGAAGCCCAGGCCCAGAAGGCCATTGGCACGGTACTGGATTTTCTCAAGCAGAAATTGCCAGCGCCTATAGCCAGCCAGATTGATGGATTATTGAAAAACGGCCATCAGACGGCTGATGCCGGCGAACTGGTTAAAGGGTTGGGCAGCCTGTTAGGCAAGAAATAGGGTCCGTCCCCAATAACCTGGCGATTATTGGTGTATAGGTGAACCCGATACGCGCGTAAACCAGTACACCAATATCGCCAACTTATAAACGGATGGCTTAGGACAGGATTGCGCAAGCACGTTCTGGGAACCGGCTAAAGCCTCGACTCTGGAGTGGACGCTTTAGCGCGTTCTGTCTGGTCATACCATAAGCCCTGAGCCATCAGGTATCCATTTTAAGAAACGCGCTCTTTGCGCGCTTTACGGGTAGTCCATTACCATAAACAGGAGATAAACAATGATTGTGAGAGTTAAAGAGCTACGAGGCATGAGTGAATCGCTGGCCACCGACTTGATTAAGAAAGGTATCCGCACCAGCGACGAACTGTTAACCGCCGCCCGCGACGGCAAAGCCCGCCAGGAACTGGCTAAAATGCTGGGAACTGACGTCAAAGCTGTCCTGGAAATGGCTAATCGGGCCGACCTGGCCCGCGTTAAAGGCATTGGCAAGGTGTATAGCGATCTGTTAGAGCAGGCAGGCGTAGATACAGTCCGCGAACTGGCTACCCGTAATGCGGCTAACTTGCTGCACAAAATAACTGAGCTCAATGCCGCCCAGAACCTGGCCGGCCGCCTGCCCACGCTGAAACAGGTGCAGGATTGGATAGACCAGGCCAAGTCGCTGCCGCGCAGCCTTGAGTATTGATAATCTTCCACAAGCAAGTTCACGAAGAAGCTCAACTTCTCCAGAGAAGTTGAGCTTCCAGCATCTGGTGCAGATGCCAGCATCTGGCACAGATGCCAGCATCTGGCGCAGATGCCGTTTGCGCGACCGCTGCCGTTAGGCAAAACCCCCTGACTTGACTATACTTCTCCTCTATGCGACGAGAATGGGTCTGTGTGGGGTTGTTGATAGGGCTATTGTTGGCTGCGTGCAGCAGGAGTAATGGAGGAACCGTTACTCCACCGGTTAACGAGCAACAACCTGGCCCCACCCCGACCGCCCCACCTCCCACAAACGCTGCCCAACCCACCCCTCTGCCGCCGGCTGTCTCCATCCAACCGCCCCAGAGCAGTATTACCCTGACCGTCTGGACCAACCCGGAAATCTCTGCCTTTGGCGATGCGCCGGGCGACCAACTGCTGCGAGAACAAATCACAGCTTTTGACGCCGACCATCCGGCGCTGCAAGTGTCCATCAGCCAGAAAGCTTTGAGCGGGCAGGGGAGTTTGCTGAGTTATCTGCGCACGGCTCGCGCTGTCGCCCCTTCGATTCTGCCCGATCTGGTCTTGCTGCCAACTGATCAACTGAGCAGCGCCGCCGCTGACCAGCTTATTTACCCTTTAGACCCGCTGCTCGATCCCACGCTGGTAGCTGACCTTTACCCCGCCGCGGACCAATTGGGGCGGATCAATGGGGCGCTGATGGGGTATCCGCTGGCGCTGCGCGGACTGTCGCACCTGGTGTATAACCCGGAGAACATCCCCAGCGCCCCACCCCTGACGTGGGCGGAGTTTGTGCCGCAAGACGGCGGCCTGATTTTGCCGGCAGCCGGCTCCGAAGGCGCCCGGTTAGCCTTGCAATTCTACCTGGCTCTGGGCGGCCCTTTGACCGATGAAGCGAACCAACCCGCTCTGCGCGCGGACATTCTGACACAGGCGCTGACGCTGCTCAGCGATGGGCGCGGCAGCGGTCTGATTTTGCTCAACAGCAGTAACATTTCTACAATGGCCGAAGCCTGGCAGCTTTTCCAAAACGGTCAGGCCAGTACGACGCTGGTCACCGCCGCT
>CAZDSN010000061.1:0-11985 GCA_964507675.1 uncultured Ardenticatenaceae bacterium
ATCAGTTCGTCGCTCCAGGGCGGATCAAAGGTGAGTTCAATGACCACATCTTTGCCGGGCAGGTTATCCAACGCCCGGCGCACGTCGCTGAGGGTGTGCTGCAGGAAGTCGTCCGGGGAGAGGTGGCGCCCGCCAAAGTGGAGGAAGGCGCGCACAATCCAACTGGCCTGGGGGTGCGCCTGCGCCAGACGGGCAATGCTGCCGCCGCTGTGGGCAGACAGCACCTTGATGATGCCGGGGCGCATCTCCTGGAACTCCAGAAATTCAGCTTCGCTCAGGTCGCCTGGGTCGGCGCTGGCGTGTAGACCAATGCGCGCCTGGCCCAAAGCGGGCGGGTCAGGGTTGGCGATCAGGGCCGTGTCTGGCGGGCGGCTGGCGCCGGTGAGAGGGGGGATGTGGTGCGGGTCAAAGGGGGGCTGGAGCACCTGGTCGTCCACGCGCACCGGGGTATATTCGCCTTGCGCCGGCCCGGTGATAATCATGCGCGCCCCGGCAGGCACCAGGCCAATGTTACGGGCATCGCGGCGAGGGCCTTCGCGCAGGTTAATGCCGTAGATGCCGGCAATCGCGCTGGCCCCCTCCACCGTAATAAAAGCAGTTCCCGCCCAACCGGGCGTCGTGTCTGGAACAGGTGGCGGGGGTGGGGGCAGTGGTTCGGTAGCGGGAAAGGGCTGGGGCTGTTCCACCGCAGGCAGCGGGCTGATCAGGTTGAGCACATCCTCCAGGCGCACCACAACGGGGGTATACGTACCGCGAGCCAGGCCGGCAATCGTCACGGTGGCGTTCCCTTTTACCAGTCCCAGCTTCAAGCCGTTCTGGTCTGGGCGCTGCCGTAAGTTCAGGCCAAAACGATGGGCTAACGCCTGGCGGCCAAACGGGGTGAGAAACCCGGTTGCCGCCCAGCCCAGCAATGTGCCCGGCGGCGGGGCCACAGGTTGACCGGTGGGGATGTCCACGGGGCCTGCCGGTAAATTCACCTCCCCCATGAAATCACCGCGGCGCACGCGCACCGGCAGATACTCTCCGTGACGGCTGCCTAAAATAGTGGCAGTGCTGCCCCCGACGACCAGGCCAATATTGTTCGCGCTGCGGTCTGGCCCCTGGCGCAGGTTAATGCCAAATTGCCCAACCACCGCCTGATTCCCACTGACGCTGAGGTAGTCGGCAAAACCCCAGCCATCCACCGTGGCGACGGTGGGCGGCGGCGGCGGAGCAGGCTCAGGAAGAGGCGCTGCCGCGCCGCCAATGGCCGCTTGCGGCACTTTAACCGGCGTGTACTGGCCGTGTCTGCCGCCACTGACAATGACAATCGTTCCCCCTGGCACGAGAGCGATCCATTCCGCGCTAACGCTGGGTGTACGGCGCAGGTTAATGCCGCCAAAAGAGACCTGGGCCAGATTGTTGACCGTCACGATGCCATCGGTGTAGGCCCATCCCTCCACGTAAGGCCCGGCAGGTTCCCGGAAGCCAATGAGCGGCAGCAAGAAAGGCGTGGGGTCAATAATATTGAGGGGCCAGTTGCCGTGCTGCGCGCCTGCCTGCTTGAGTGTCAGGTGCAGGTGGGAGCCAAAGCTGTTGCCGGTATCATCGGCGAGGCCCAGCACCTGCCCGGCGCTGACCTCCTGGCCCAATTCCACCAGCGCCTGGTGTAGATGGGCATAGGTCGTGGCGTAACCCTCGGCGTGCTCCACCACCACGTGAATGCCGTAGTTATGCCCTTCAGGAGCGGTGTGTACACGGCTGATCTTGCCTGGGGCAACGGCAAAGATGTGGCTGCCTGTGAGGGCCATAATGTCCAGCCCTTCGTGTCCGGGCAGCCCGAATTGGGCATAGTTCTGCGGATTGGCCCCAAAGTATTGGTTAATGCTGCGGAATTCTGTCGGCCATGCTTCAAAACGGAATGCGCACACGATTACCTCCGGGGGGTTATGTTCTTTTCAGGACAACCATGGTCACGTCATCAAACTGGGCCGTGTTGCCGGCATGGTCCTGGATGCTTTGCGTAATGGCCGCGATAATGCCGGCAGCATCCTGCTTCCGGGTTGCTTTCACCGTCATGCTCAGCCGCTCCATGCCAAATTCGTCGTAGTCTTCGTTTATAGCCTCCGTGACGCCATCTGTGTAGAACACGACGATATCCTGGGAGGAGATGTGCACCTGTTTCTCCCCCATCTCAATCTTCTCTAACACGCCCAGGGCCATGCCCTCGGTGCGCAGCAGCGATTCGCGGCCATTGCTGCGCAGCAAGATGGGGGGATTATGGCCGGCATTGGCATAGGTCAGCGTCTCTGCCCGCGGGTCCCAGACAGCATAAAAGACGGTCACAAACAGATCCGTTTGGGTATCGTTGAAAAGCAGTTCGTTGACTCGTTCCAGGGTCTCGGCGGGACTGATACGATTGTGGGCCACCGCTCGCAACAGGGTGCGGCTGACGGCCATAAAGATGGCTGCCGGCATCCCTTTATCCGCCACATCCGCCACCACAATGCCCCACAGCCCATTGTTTAAGCGGATAAAATCATAAAAGTCGCCGCTGACGTCACGAGCCGCCTGCCAGTAGCTGGCAACGTGGCAGCCGGGGATTTCGGGGCTGCCGGCGGGAATCAGGCTGGCCTGAATCGAATGGGCTACTCGCAGCTCTTGCGACAGCTTCTCCCGTTCCGCCGATTCACGATACAGTTGGTCGTTCACTACCGCAATAGCGGCCTGGTGGGCAATGCCCATCAAAATGTTGAGGCGGCGCCCCGTGAGGGTATGCCCATTGACAGAGGGTCCTACCACCAGCGCGCCAACCAGCCGGCTGCGGGCATACAAGGGGAAAGTCAGGGCAGTGGCCGCCTTCAGGGCAGTTTGCAGCCAGTTTGGTAGGGGCAGGGTGTAATAGGCCACGGTGGCGGCAGACAACCCTTCTTCTTTGACCGGCAGCATAGAAAGCTCCCAGCCGGGAATCTCAAATGTCTCCAGCAGTCCCCGCGCCATTTCTCCCAGACCATGACTGGGGCCGGCGTGGAAAGCCTCCTTCGCTTCGTCCCAAACCAGGACAATACAAGATTCGACGCCAATCAGCATGGGCACAAAGCGGACGATGGTGGCCAGAATATCCTGTAAGTTGATCAGGCTGTTGACGGCTTCTGCCACTTGCAGCAGGGCAGTGTTTACCCACGTTTCTTCTTGCTGGGCAATGTCCAGCAGCACGTTGTCTACGGCCTGGGCCGCCTGGTTGCTGAAATTTTGCAGGAGTTCCTGCGACGTGCTGCGCGTGGCCGGCGGCTTGACCAGCAGAATGCCGCGCATTTCGGCTTTAGCCAACAAGGGATAGAGCGTCACGGGTTTGCAGTTACTCTGCCAGGGAACGGAAAGTTCAGTGGTCAGGGATTCCATGCCCACGTGAACGGCGTCCAGGGCGCTCCAATCGCCAATGGCCAGACGCATCTGCTGGAAGCGCCGGGCGGCGGGAAGCCGCTGTTGTTCTGGCTGGTCGCTGTACAGACTGCCCGGCAGGTATATGCCCTGGTTAGGGTCCCACAGGAGGACGGCGCACATCTCTACCCCCACCAGCAGCACCGTCAGGCGGGTAATGCTTTCCAACAGCTCTTCCATGTTCCTGCTGCGGCTGATGGCTTCAGCCATTTGCAGTTGGGCGGTGGTTAGCCAGGCCTGTTCCCGCTGCCGGTTAAACTGGCGCGCCTTGTGGATGGCGATAGCCACCTGGGCGGCTAACGCCTCCAGGACGGTCTGTTCCTGGTAGGCAAAGGCGTTCTGCGTGGGGCTGTGTACATCCAGCACGCCCAGGACTTCTTTATCCACAATGAGGGGGATGACCATTTCCGAGCGCGTGCCGGCAGCAATGGGGTCAATATCGGGTAATCCGAGTTGGGCAATGTAGCGACCGTCTTCCTGCACGTCGCGGGCATTGATGGTGCGCCGCGTCTGGATAGCGCTGCCAATCAGCCCCTCTCCCTCCATCAAACAAATGTCGCCAGAGAGGAGACTGTTGGCGCTGCTGGCCTGGATGATAATCTCGCCCGTAGCAGCGTCCAGGCTAAAAATGTTGACGGGATGAAAGCCAAACTGCTTATGGGTGAGCAGCACCACGCGCTGGAAGATTTCCTCCAGATCGTGAATGGCGTTTACTTGCTGCGCTATCTGGCCCACCAGCTCCAACTGGGCGGCGCGGGTACGCTCCCGTTGATACAGGTCTGCGTTGGCCAGGGCGCTGGCGGCCTGATTGGCCAGGATGGTCAGACGCTGCAAGTCACTCTGATGATACCGATCCGGCTCGCTGCTTTGGGCCGCCATTACCCCCAGCACGTTCTCGCCGCTGATCAGAGGAATAAAAATGGCCGAACGGGGAGGATGGGTGCTGATGTACAGGGGGCGCGCCGGCAGTTGATCCATTTCCTTGAGGAAATCGTGGATGAGCAGTGGTTGGCGCGTCTCGCGGACCCAACCCACCAATCCCCCGTTAGGCTGCAATTCAAATGTGCGTGGCTGCTGCTGCTGCCCCTCAATGTACCAGATTTTGATGACGTAGGAGCTTTCCTGAAATAGACCAACCTGGAAGGTTGTGTTGTCAATGACCTTACCCGCTTCCTGATAGATAAGCACACACAGGGCATCTATATCTAATTCAGAGGCCACGATAGCGCTGCCGGCCGCACGCAGCCCTTCAAGCTGGCTGACGCGCTGCAGGAGCTGTCGCCGCGAGCGGGAGCGCCAATAGAAAACGGCGCCTGCCGCGGCGACCGCTATCGTCAGCAGGCTGGCCAACAGAAGGGCAAATGAAATGGACGGCCATGAAAGGCCGCCCGTTTGCGCTTCTATCAGGGCTGGCGCTAACGACATACCTTCACCCGTAGTCTAAGGTGTCTGGTTAGAATAGGTTTACGCGGGTGAGGGTAAGGGTCATTTATGACTTTTTCTCCCATACCGCTAAGGCATCCTGCTGTGAGGGTACAATCTGGAACACTTTGTCAAAACCAACCATGTCAAAGATCTCACGCAGATGTTGATTCAGCCCGAAAAGGATTAAATCGCCCTCCTGGTGACGCGCCTGCCGCCAGGCGGTCACCAACGTCCGCAGACCACCGCTGTTTATGTAGCTCGTTTGGGACAGGTCCACAACCAGGCGGTTGTTTTTCTCTGCCAGCAGCGCCAGGAGCGTGTTTTCCAGATCACTGGTTTGATCCTGCGCCAATCGCCCCTGCACCCCAACGATCCATACATGATGGTCAGCTTCTTGCTGCCAGATACTCATGCTTCCTCCTGTTCTTGATGGGATGCCGGCAGCCGTTTAGTCATGATGACCATGTTACCGTTGTCGTCGAAGCGGAAACGGACATCATCCATCACCTTGCGCATCAAATGGAGGCCTAAGCCGCCAACCTGAAGCTGATTAATCTGCATGGGATCGGTGGGAATCACGGGTTTGGGCACTGTCGCCGGATCGAATGGCTCACCGTTGTCGTGCAGGGTTATGATGAACTGATCATCGCGAATTTCCCAACTGACGAATATTTCGCCGTTATCTTCACCGTTGTAGGCGTGTTCGATGATGTTGGTACACGCTTCGTCGCAGGCAAGGTTAACCTGGAACGTGGCATCTAGATCAAAACCTGCTTCGCCGGCTCCCGCCAGGACAAAATCGCAGATCTGACCGATGAGTTCGTAACGACCAGGAAAGACTGTGCTGCGTTTACGGCTCATCGCGGCGATTGCTAGTTAAAAGCTACCGACGGCGTGGGTTAAATCGTCGAATTTCTCAAAGAGGCTGCTCAACCCAGACAGTTCTAAGACTTCGGCAACACGTTCGGATGGCGACGCCAGCCGGAGGTCGCCGCCACTCTTTTTGCTTTCACGCAAAGCGGAGACAACAGCGCGTAGACCAGCGCTGCTCATATAGCTCACCCCGCCCAGATCGAGAACAATGTTGTGCCGGTTGTTGTCCAGCAGCGATTGCAAGGCGGTATCCAGTTCGGACGCATTGCTGCTGTCAACACGCCCGGTCACGGTCACCAAATCAACTCGCTTGAAACTTTCCGTATTGATGGCAAAATTGGTCATCCTATTCCTCCTGATAGTCCAGTTCCAGGACCGGCGCTTAACAATGAACCACATCACCTGGCAGCCCCAAAGTTAGTTTTATCGCAGCCCGGCCTGGCAGTTTCAAAAGCAGAAATTTGTTTACACGAACCGGTCAGACGGCTCGTCGCCCGCCCTTTAACCAGTTCGTTTGTCACATTTTTCCCGCAGCAAGATGCACGATTACGTGCCGGCACATTATACCACACGGTGAATAAAGGCGAAATTTGATTTGAACGGCAAACTGATTATGGAGGATAATGGTCAGCCATGGATCTGGTAACAGCCCTGAAAGCGGAAGCGGGCAGATTAGGTTTCAATATGGTGGGGATTGTGCCGGCAATGCCGGCCCGCCGCCTGTCTGCTTATTTACACTGGCTTGACCAGGAATATCATGGGCAGATGGGGTATCTGTCCCGTTCTGATCGCGTTGCCAGACGGCAGGATTTGAACCTGATCCTGCCAGGCGTGCGCACAATTATTTGCGTCGGCCTGGACTACGAGACGCTCAAGCTGCCGCCGGCCATAGCCGAGGCGCCTGACCGCGGCCGCATCTCTAATTATGCCTGGGGCGCGGACTATCATCAGGTGATGGCGCCGCGGCTGCAAGCGCTGGCTGCCTGGCTGGCGCAGCAGACAGGCGCGCCCACGCCGCATAAGGTATATGTGGACACAGGCGCCATTCTGGAACGGGATCATGCCGCAAGCGCCGGACTGGGTTTTACAGGTAAAAATACGATGCTGATTGGGCCGCGGCGCGGTTCCTGGTTTTTCCTGGGAGAGTTGTTGACCACCTGGGAACTGCCGCCCGACACGCCCCGCCAGCCGCTGCCCACCTGCGGCAGTTGTCGCCGCTGCCTGACGGCGTGTCCTACGGCTGCGTTTCCCGCCCCTTATGTGCTGGATGCGCGCCGCTGCATTTCTTATCTGACCATTGAGCTAAAAGGGTGGATACCGCGAGAACTGCGACCGCTGATGGGGAACTGGGTGTATGGTTGTGATGTGTGCCAGGCGGTGTGTCCTTTTAACCGCTTTGCGCCGGCCGCGGTGGAGCCGGCGTTTCGACCCGCCAGCCTGGAGCAGGCCGCGCCGCCGCTGTTGGAGTTATTGGCCCTGGACGAAACTGGTTTTCAGCAGCGTTTTGCCAACTCGCCCGTGCGGAGGATCAAACGGGTGCGGTTGGTGCGCAACGCCTGTGTGGCGGCAGGGAATTGGGGGAATGTGGCTGGAGTGCCGGCATTAAGCCGCCTCCTGCACGATCCTGAACCATTGCTGCGCGGCCACGCCGCCTGGGCGCTAGGGCGCATCCAGAATGCAGCTGCGCCGGCCCACTTGCATGCTGCTCTGGAATGGGAAAGTGATGATCAGGTGCGACAGGAAATTGTCGCTGCCCTCTCCCCTTGATAGAACGCTAATGACGCCGATGAAGGTAGATTAAATCTGAGAAATCAGCGACCTATCAGCGTTATCAGCGTCCTATTCTATCCCTTCCTGTTCATAGACGAACGCTACCGGATCAGGTAAGGCAGACCGGTGACGATAATGCGCCAACTGTAGGTGTCGTTTTGACCGCCCTTGTAGCGGGCCATCAATCGTCCGCCGTAAAACGGGGTGCAAATTTCTAGATTATTGCCGGGGTCTACCTGGCAAATGGGATCATCCGTCAGGTCGGGCACGGGCATAATGAAGTCAGGCGTGACCCATTCGTTATCGCAGCCATATTCATAGGTGTCGCCGCCTTCAAAGCAGCGCCCATCCGGGTCCTGGCCGGCGCCATACGTGATGTGGTAATCGTCAAAGGGGATGCTGTCGAAGAAGAAGTCAATGGGCGGCTTGGCCCCGGCATCCGGGTCAAACATACTGATATAGATTTTCTCCCCGGCATACTCTGGCCCAATGTAGATCAAGGGAATCGAAACCCGATTATTGTAGTTCGAGTTCATGGGCAGCCGGCCCAAACCAAAGACGGTGGCCCCCTTGGAACTGTGACTGCCTGGGGTATTCACAATCTGCACATTGCGCACATTGACATTGGCCGAGACTGTTTCTGTATAGTCAGGCGGCCCGGCCCATACCTCAAACCCGTTTTCCGACGCGCCCCAAATGGATTGCACGTCCATATAGATGTACCGGTTGCCCGTCGTTTCATCTGTCAGGATATTGTTGTAATAATCCAGGTCAATTTCAAAACCGCGACCGCTGCCTGGCGGACTGTACAGCGGTTGGTTTTCTTGAGGCGCGCCAGGAATGTAACAGCGTCCCCCGGGCGCTTCTCGTTGTGGATTGCCGCCATCCCCGGTGCCGGTGACCGAATAACCGCCATTGTTGCTGCCACAGTCAGTGGGCACAGTTGCCAGTTGGTCGAAGATAGAGCGCCCGCCAGGGCCTATCCACTGCATGTCGGTGCGATGGTTGGCATAAGCGGTGTTGTTGACTTTATCGTAGTCCTGAGCGGGATCGTCTGTCTGACCAGTATACTGGGCCAGCGGAATCCGTTCAATCGTGCCATCAGGGCGGCGGGCGTAGTAGTATACGGAGTACAGGGTGCGGGTGTTGTAGGTGACATCGTAATCATCGGGCTGCCCGCATTGCCCGTTGCCGGGCGCAGGCCCTTCACCACGGTTTTCATCTATGCGGACAAACCACCATAAATTGATTTGCTCCACCAACACGTCGGGCAAGTCTACTTCGCCGGTATTGATCAGGCAGGCGCTTTTCTGGTTGTCGCTGTTGCAGCTTAACTGCTCTACGGGGGGCATGCCGGCATTAATGGCAATATCCGTATGCGCCACAGCGTGATCGTTTTGCGCCTGGTTGATCGAATCGGGATCAAACAGTTCCACGCGCAGGATATTGCTGGGGTAGTCGGGTGGTATCAGAATGCGGTAATGATAAACGCCCTGTTGAATGCCCCAATCCGGGTTATGATCTGGCGCCGGCGAAACGGGATCGCCGTAGCCGGTGCAAATGTGGGGACCAAAGACCGATTGGTTGGAAGTTGTCAGCGCGCCATCTTCCACGCGGCGGCTGGCGTAAATATCCGCCAGCGGAAAGTAGGCAGCCGTTGCCGAGCGCAGCACATTGACGTGGTCCCGCCCCAAAACACGCATAAAGTACAGCTCCACCGGCCAGGTAACCGTAATCGCATACGTTTGAATGCCAATGAGGTCAGGCGGAAAGGCCTGGCTCTCAAAAGAGGCATAAGTGACTTCCGGGGGGACGCCGTTGCTGTGCAGATATTGCAGCGCGCGTTCGTTGGCCGAGCCAATACCGCCAGGGCCTACGACTTCGGTGGCCCCGGCCAACGCCGCCGCGTCCACGGCGGCTGTCAACTGCGCGCGGCGAGCAAAGACAAAGCCAACGTCAACCGCCAGGCCAACAAAGCCTATCAGTCCGATCATCATGAGGGCGACCAGAACCAGGCTTTGCCCACGCTGATCGTTTCCTCTCATTTCTTGCGCTGTAATTTTGTGTTCCATTGTCTCTTCACCATCTGGTCTGGCGGACATATCCTGGTCGGCTAGGGCGTGATGTTCTGGCCGCAAGAGATGTCGTGGCGGATGAATTTGAGCAAGAGCCACGAGTTGCCGGGATTGCCGGCATCCATATGAAACCCGGCGATCTGAAAAATAGCAAAGCCATTCATTTCCAGTGAACTGCCATCATTGTGACCTTCCCGCCAGGTGACCACGCGCAAACTGCGGTCGGTGTCTACGTGATCGCGCAGGGTGGACAAAAAGGCCCCATTACTCCAGATATCGCTGCCATTGTTCAGCGCCACACGGTCGCCGACGTGCATGGTTGTGTCCGTGACATCATAGAAATCCTCAAACCCGATGCCGGGCACGTGACTATTACCAGGCCACTGCATACTGGCATTCAAGGTGCCGGCGCCGCTGGGTGAAGTCTGCCGCCACTTGAGCCAGGAGTAGTCGCCGGAGCCAAACCCAAATTCCAGCTTAAATACGTACCCTTCATTGGCCGCATCCAGGCGGACGTCCCCCACATTATTGACGAATTGAGCCAATACAGGCGGCGGGATGGGGTAGTCGAAAGTGTCTGCTGCCGGGTAACTTCCTTCGGTCAGGCTGCGGATATTTTCTTCCACGCCAATAGGAAAGACGCCTGGACAGCCGTTAGTGGTTTCAATATCCAGACCAGTGCGCCGCATAACGTGCAACTGGCGAATGGTTTTGGCGCTGTTCACCAGGTCGAACAGGCTATCCAGACCCAGAATAAACTTGGTGTCGAACAACAGCAGCGTGCCCACAAACTTCAAGCCGGCAGCCTGGGCAGTGTCCGTGATGATGGCTGATCCGTCAAACTCCTGCTGTAGACGGTATAGCACTTCTGCTTGCAGGGTGCCGCTGAGGATGGTGGTCAGGGTGCTGGTGAAGCGGGCAGTCTGGCTCATGCCATAGATGTGTTTGATCTGGAAGTTAACGAAGCCATCGCCGCTGCCGTTGACCTCGCCGCGCAAGGTCCACATATCCCAACGCTCGGGTGACAGGTCCATCGTTTCGGTCACGGCGTTGAGGGCGACGAGCATCATGCCTTCGTCTTCGCCGCCGTTGGCCCCAAAGCGGGCGGCGGCGCGGGCAGCGGTGCTGACCCGATTTTGGGTGATGACCAGATTGCTGAATTCGACGATGCCGGCAATTAACAGCACCAATATAGGCATAATCAGAGCCACTTCTACCAGGCTCTGGCCTCGTTCCCATCGCAGAGAGAAGGCGGGCCTGCTGCGCCCATTGTCGCTACGTTTCATTTGCTGCCTGTCCAGGGGATCACGGGATCTCATCAATTTCCAGGATAGCGCCATCAGCCGCATTGACCAACATGGTCAGGGAATGTCCCGACTGTTGGGCAATCAGCGAAACAAACCACTCGACGCGGTTGGCGGTAGGATTATAGGTCAGCGTGATTGTCAGGGACGAATCCCCCTCACGCTGTAAAAAGTCGCGACCGCCGCTGTCAAAAAGCGCTTGAATGACGTCGTCGCTGTCAATGCGCCAGCCGCTGACCGGCAGCGGCGTCAACGCGGTTAAAGCCGGCTGTTGGCTGACAAAAGCGGCGGCGTTGTTGGCTACGGAGACAATGGCTACGTTGTTGCCCGTTGGGGAATAGAAAGTAAAGCCCCAGGAAACCTGACCGGACAGGATTTCGTCCAGGCTGCTGCCGGGGGACCAGGTGGCGGAGCTGCTGAGCAGGGCAGCGTCGTTTTGCCAGCCAATGGCGCGCCGCTGCGCCACGGCGTAGCCCATTTGCGCCGAATAGGCGGAGGTGTTCTGTTCCAGAACAACGCCGTTGCTGGCGGTTGCGCCAGGGGCGACGGTGGGGGCCGCGCCTAACTCGCTGACGCGGTTCAGCGCGGGTCTAAACCAGAGCAGCAGGGCGGTAATGCCAATCACGGCAATAATGGCAACCAGGAGCGTGCCCAGGACAATTTCAGAGCGGCGCATGGGGCTATTGACTCTTAGCCATAAACGGCAAGAAAATGGGCGCGTTTATGTCCGGCGGCGGCACAGCCCGCATATGGTAAATCTGGCGGTCGCTGTTGACGGCGCGTTCATAGACCAGGTGGACATGCTGGCTGCTGGCAGCTAACACGGGATAGAGGGAGCGTACATCTGTGTTGGTAACCTGGTCGCGGATAGCGCCCCAGCCATCGCAACTGTTGACGCCCCAGATGATTTCATTTTCGTTGAAAGGAGGCGGCGCAGTCGGTTGTGTGCCGTGGAAGTAGACGAAAGTGCAGGCACCAAGCTGCATCATACTGGAGACCAATACGGTGGGGTCGTCGCTGTTAACGCCAACCGTTTGCCCGGAGATGATGCTGGGAGTGTCCCAACTACTCGTATTCAAGCACTGCCCGCTACATTCAGTGTGATAAATCCACTGCAC
>CAZDSN010000062.1:0-3386 GCA_964507675.1 uncultured Ardenticatenaceae bacterium
GTCAGCAATCGCCAGGCGGCGCAGGGCGGCCTGGATGCGGAGACGTTGGCTGAGGCTATGATGCGCGCCCCGAAGCTGCTGCGATCGCGGGATCGGGCGGTGACGGAGGCGGATTTTGAGTTTCTGGCGGGTCAGGCGATGCCGGCAGCCATCAGCCGCGTTAAATGTTTGCAGCCGCGTCCCTCAGAAGCAGGCCGCGTTAATCCAGGTCAAGTATATGTGCTGGTTATTCCGCGCGTTTCTCACCCAGATCGGTATTTGTCGCCGCAGGAGCTAGAGCTAAACGAAGCCGACGTGGATCGCCTGACGCAATACCTGGACGAACGGCGGCTACTGACCACGCGCCTGAACGTGCGCGCGCCTGCCTACCGTTGGGTGACAGCCAGAGTGCTGTTGCGGGCCGCGCCGGGCGTGTCGCCGGCTCAGGTGGAAGCTGAGGTGTTGAACCGGCTCTATCGCTTCTTGAACCCGCTCACAGGTGGGTCGGATGGTCAGGGCTGGCCTTTTGGCCGCAATCTGTACGTGTCAGACGTTTATCAATGCCTCCAGGGCGTGCCAGACGTGCAGTTTATACGCGGCGTGGAGATGCGCGCCGCTCGCGCTGACGGTGAAGCTGAGGGCGATCCCCTGGAATTGTTAGAAGTAGTGGCCCATGGCGTAATCGCCTCCGGGCGGCATCAGGTGGAGTTTGTCTAGAATCCCTATGAAGATAGCCTCACGCGGAAGCGCTGAGAAGCATTCGTGCCATGCGTGTCAAAAAACTCATTCCTCGTGGTGCATCTTGTTCATGGGCAACCCGCTGGTTAAGCTGTAGGTTTGGGCATGGGAAAACAACAACAGTCAGATTCGGAAAAAAAGAAACCCGCCACGACGCGCACGGAAGTTGAAAGAGCCGCAGAGACGGAGGTGATGCCGGCACTCATACCTGCATCCCACAAAGGTATGATCCCCCCGTTACCCGGCGCTGGCCCACTGCGGCAGGCGGCTTTGCAGCAAATGCAGCAGCAGCAGGGCAACCAATACGTACAGCGGCAGTTGGGTCAGGACGGACAGCCCCAACTGCGCTCCGGCGGGTCTGGCGCATCACCCATCGCCCAGCGCGTCGTGCCCGTTGTTGCCGCCGAATTGGGCGTGGCTGTCTTTTCCGCCGGCGCGCCTATCGTTCTCAGTGGGAATTTATCTTGTTCGGCGGCGACTATCAACTACATTCACGAAAACACGCCGCCCGATGCGGAGTGGACGCGGGCGACAACGACCTTTCACCTGAATGTGTTTAACCCGCGACCGCTGGTGGGCGGCAATACGACGATGTATTTTCGTCTTTCATACGAGTACAACGATCACGACTTACGCGACGTCAGTATTGTGTGTTTGCAGGACGAATCGGAGCATCTGGTCTCTTCCACGTTTTCAATTAACTTTACAGGCATGGCTCACAGCCCATCTTCTGATCCGACCGCAGCCATTCGCTACCAGATTAGCGGTATATGGGATCCGGTTGGGCGCGGCATTGATTCGTTTTGGGGGCATTTGCAGGTCAAGGCTGATGGCTCCATGCGGCTATCCGTCGAATCAGAACAGGGGTGGGTTTCGATAAGTTCGGACGCATTTGGGGAAGTAACGACTACCGCTGTGGAAACAGTCGAAGTGCCGGAAGAGCCAGAACCGCCGCCGCCGCCCCTGCCCGTGCTGCATCTGGCTGACGTATTCTTTGAGCCCGGTTCGGATCAAATTGCTGCCGGGTCCGAGGAGGCTCTCGTAAGCTGGTACTTGAGCTTGCCCGAACAGGCTCGCCGCCAGATTGAGGATGGCAATCTGCAAATCAGGGTGGAAGGCCACGCCAGCACTACGCAGCCTGGTCCCGAAAATCGGCGCTTGTCGCGGCGGCGAGCCGAGCGGGTGATGGAAATTTTGCGGGATGTGGCTGGTTCGGATGCCCGCTTCCGTGTTTATGCGCTGGGCGAGTATCAGGCGGGTACGCCTGATGATGTAGAAGATGAGAACGAGCGCGTTGTCTACGTTTCGGTGGAGATTATGGAGGAAGCCGAAGGCTCAGGCGGCGGTTCGTCGGGCGGCGCAACTGGCGGCTGAGATGTTATCTGGCAGCGGCATGGTATGAAGCAACTGACGCGGCAGGAAGAAACGAAGACGCGGAAGCGGGAAGCGGACGGGAGAGTGGCCGCCTCTACGTCCTCTTTGCCCTCTTTAGTCAGGGAAATGCCGGCATTCCCCGGCCGTGCTGCTGCGCCTATAACCCACCAGATGCTCTTGCACATGCAGCAGCAGCAAGGCAACGCCTACGTGCAGCGGCGGATCGCGGCCCACCGCGCCGCGCCCCCTGTGCAGCGTACCACCCTGGAAGAATACGACGCCCTGGCCATCCAATTCCACGACCTACTGCAATTTAGTACCCAGGATAAACACCGCGCCTTGAACTTGCTGCTGAAGCAGGACGAAGGGGACGTGTACGTTCTGATGCACCGTTACTATCACCACTACAGTGAAGATTTGGAAGCGGTTGTTTATGGGCTCCATGGGCGTGTTGATCTGGACCTGCTTGTTAAAGCGGTGGCCCACTTGCGTTTTGGTCATGCGCACGGATATGAAACGGCTATGGCGTTGGCTTTGATTCCTGCCGGCACGCGTGACGTGCAGGTGTTCGCCATTCTGGAGGCGCTGCCGCTGGATGGGCGTAAAAAAATGGAAGAACGGTACAACGAGGCGTTTGCCGATATCGGTCAAGGTTCCTTGCAAGCCGATTTGTACGATGATTTCATGGGCGGCGCCTTGCAACGGGGCAATGAAGATTGGTACAAAGCGCTGGCCTTGCTGCACCGCGCCAAACTAACCCCGGCTGAGGAGCTTTATCGCCTCACCAGCGGGCGGGATGGCACAGCCGAATCGGCTGCCGTCAAGCTCATTCAGGAGGAATGGCTAAAAGGGCCGGAGAATTTTGAGAAGCTGAAGGCGGATTGGAAGGCATACGTCAACAACGAAAGCGGCTGGACCACGCATAGTTGGTTTGAACAGAATACGGGCCTGTATACGGCTATGGAAGAGGAGTTTTCGGGCGAGGATTTGCAGATGATCCAGGCTGTCCTCAGCGGTTCCAGCCAATACGAATATCAGTTTGGCGACACGGCGTATGCGCAAAATGCGCGTGTGCTGGCTGGATATTTGGGTGAGGAGCACAAAGAGATCACAGACGATGAAGCCCGTCTGATCACGATTGAGAATATGCAGTTAGAAGTAGCCCAGGATTCGCTCATGGCGGCTATCCGCGGCGCAGGTACGAACAATGAACAGGTCTTCCAATGGTTGGGCGTGCTGCAACAAATCTGGGCAAAGCGAATCAAACGGCACGAGGGCACAAAAACCGCCGAACT
>CAZDSN010000062.1:3486-11783 GCA_964507675.1 uncultured Ardenticatenaceae bacterium
GAGGTGAAACCCCCCTGGGCCGAAAATGATCCGACGGCCAAGTTCCTGCTGCACATTTTCCACGCGGGTGAGGTTTCTTATTCTAGCTATGAACTGTTGAACCTGCTGGCGCCGGCGACGACGGCTGAGGAGATGTTGAAGCGCGCCGAATACCAGTTGGCGACAACGCAGACGGGCGTGTTAGACGCCTTGCTGGATGCCGGCGTGGCCGTCTACAGCGAGCTGTCGGCAGAGGATGTGTCAGACGTGGCTACGGAGTCGTTGCAACGTCTGGCGAGCATCGTGAAGGAGGAGGGGATCAGCAAGGAAGAGCTGGACGTGATGATGGCCATGTTTGGGGTAGAGAACCTGGTCGGTCTGGCTCAAGTGGAAATGGCTCAATTCCAAAAGGCGTTGGCGCAGTTGCGCGGCATGAAGCAGGCGGCGGCTACCATCATTTCGACTGCGTTGGAAGTGATGGCGGGATTGGCGCTGGCTCCGTTTACGGGGGGCAGCAGCGTAGCCGCGGTGGCGGCCGCCGTGGCTCCGGCGATTATTGGCATGTTGACGCAAGAGGCGCTTTTAGGCGGGGATTATGAACTGGCGTCGGCGGAGAATGCCGGCAAAATCGCCCAGGCGCTTGTTGGGTTTGGCGTGGGTAAAGTGGCGGGCCAGGCGCTGCAGGCGTTTGATCCCATCGAAATGAAAAACGTGGCCCTGATCAAGAGTCCTTTCTGGAACGAGGTAGCCGCCGGGGCCATATCCAGCGCTGCCAATGACGCCGCTTCTGCCTACGTGACGGGCGAATTCCCTGACCTAAAGGCGCAGGGTCAGAAGATGATTGGCCTGCTCTTTAGTTCAGGCGGCGCGGTTATCAAGGCAGATATGAAGGCGGAACTGGGCGACAAGACAGCGGACGCCATGCGCCTGTGGGTGAACATTAGCGCCAGCACCAGCGAGTACGTCGCCTCCAATTTGCCTGATCTGGTATCGTCGCTGGCTACGAAAGATGATTTGACCAGCGAGCAGTTTGTGATGGCGCTGGCGAAGTTTGGCGTGAAGGCGGCGCTGAATGGTACAGGCGCCGGCATTGCGGGCTACCAGAGCGACAAGGAATCTGTCAAACTTGAAAAGGCGGACGTGGAGCGGCTGCAGCAGCTTTATCAGGCGTATCTGGACGAAAAGCAGGCCTGGGAAGAGGCTGAACGTACCTGGAGCGGCGAGCCGCGTATTCCGGTGGAAATGCAGCAAAAACACGCCGAATTTGTAGCTGCCTGGCAGATGATTCTGGCGGATATGGAAGTGGATCGCATGGTGGACGAGATCATCATCGAAGATGAGGCTGGCGTATCCCAGGGGCTGGCCCAGCTAGACCAGCTTGCGCAGCAGCGCGAGATGTCCGAGGCGACCCCTTAAGGAACAATTGTGGCAAACAGACTTATTTATCAACTACAAATTGACGGCTTAGAGCATACAGAGACACTTATTTTGCCGGCAGGCGTAACCCGCATTGGGCGCACGCCGGGGAACGATCTGGAGCTACCTCACCAGTTTGTCTCCAGCCGCCATGCCCAAATCGTGTGCGATGAAACGGGCTGCCTGTTCACCGACCTGGGCAGCACCAATGGCACCTTAGTCAACGGCGAAAAACTCCCCCCCCAGACGCCTGTACCCATGGCCGAAGGGATGGTCATCCAGATTGGGCCCTACCGCCTGACGGTGCACGTGGTGGTTGAACCCGAGCCAGAGCCAGCGCCCGAACCAGCCCGGCCACAGCCCGCAGCAGTAGCAGAGCCAGCGACACCGGCGGCGGAAGCAGGGCCGCCGGGACTGTCCCTCACGCCGGAACTGCCGCCCCCTGGGCTGGCCTACCACAGCGAACGGTGGCTGAACTATCTGCCTGGCGGTTACCATACGGATTTCATGGCCCGCTTTCTGGGCATTTTTGAGAGTATTTTAACGCCTGTTGAATGGACAATAGACAATTTTGATTTATATTTGTCCGCAGCAACAGCGCCCAATGCCTTCCTGCCCTGGCTCGCCAACTGGTATGCGATCACGTTTGACGCCACCTGGAGCGAAGCACAGCGGCGCACTTTCCTGGCCGAAGCGCACCAGCTCTATGCCCGACGGGGCACCCGCTGGGCTTTGCAGCGCGTGTTGGAGATATACACAGGCGCGCGGCCCGAAATTGTTGACCTGGAACCCGACCAGGACCCATTTGTGTTCACAGTGCGGCTGCCGCTGCCGGCAAACCGGGTAAACCTTGCATTATTGGAACAGATTATTGATGCGCATAAACCCGCCTACACCAGTTACCGGCTGCTCTTTCGCGCATGATTCTAGACAGGTGAACTTATGACTGATTTAGTTGGTCGCCGGATTGACCAATACCGTATTGACCAAAAGCTAGGCGAGGGCGGCATGGGCGCCGTCTACCGGGCGCAGGACCTCAACCTGAACCGCGCTGTGGCCCTGAAGGTGATGAGTCCCCAGTTGGCGCGTAATACCACCTTCCAACAACGATTCCTGCAAGAAGCGCAGGCGGCTGCCCGCCTTGACCATCCTTCTATCGTCAAGATTTATGATTTTGGCACCACGCAGGGCTTGTTGTATATGGTGATGGCCTATGTGCCGGGCGGCAGCCTGGCCGGGTATATCAAGCAGATGCAGACGCAAAACCAGGTGCTGGAACTGCGCGAATTGCTGCTCATTCTGGCCCAAATTGCGGATGCGCTGGCTTATGCGCACCGCAACGGCGTGGTTCACCGCGACATCAAGCCTGATAATGTGCTGCTGCAGCGGCTGGATCACGCGGAGCGGAGCGGCGAACCGCCTGTGCGCGCCGTGGTAACTGACTTTGGCCTAGCCAAGCTGCTGGAAGGGGGGGTGGAAACGGCCACAGGCACGTTTATGGGCACGATGGCTTACATGTCGCCGGAGCAGGCGTTGGGCAAGCCGTTGGACGGGCGTTCCGATATCTACTCCTTAGGCGTGATGCTGTATCAGTTAACCACAGGACAGCTTCCATTTGAGATCAAAACGCCGACTGAGGCGGTGATGAAGCATTTGCACGAGATGCCGCCGTCGCCACAGTCAGTGCGCGCAGGCGTGCCTGCCGCCATTGTGTCCATCCTGGCTAAAGCGCTGGCAAAGAACCCGACCAGCCGTTACCAGGATGCTGGCGCGCTGGCGCAAGACCTGCGCCAGGCGGCAGCTAGCCTGACTCCGCAAGAGGTGACTCAATTTGCCCCGGCTGGCTCTGTGATCAGCCTGGCTACGCAATTGATCTCTTCTACGCCGCCAGCGCGGCCCAGCCGCCTGGGCAGCGAGATAGAGGCAACTGCGGTTGATCAGTTGATTGTGACCCGCCACAGCGAAACGCCGCGGGCGCACAAGCTGGAGAAAGATACGGTCACGCTGGGGAGGGCGGAGACGTGTGACATTGTGCTGGATGAGGCCGGGATTTCGCGCACGCACGCCCGCCTGGTGCGCGCGGGCGGCGTCTGGCAAATTGTTGACCTGGGCAGCACCAATGGCACATTTCTGGATAGCAGCCGGCTGCTGCCCGATGTGCCCGAAACCTGGCATCCCAGCCAGACGCTGCGGATTGGTTCGCACTACTTACAACTGCGCCTGGCCGGCAAAGGTGCCGGGATAGGTGTCGCCAGTCCCGGCCCGACGGGCGTAGGGGGCTTGAATCTTGCCGGCGCACAACGTCCTGTCCCTCCTGGCAGCACGCAAATGTACAGCAGCAGCGGTCAGATTGGGCTGGTGGTCACGCCCACCAATGTGGATGTGGCCGCGGGCAGCCGCGCGGACATTCAGGTGGAGCTGCTCAATCAGGGCATTACGGTGGACCACTTTTCCTTTGGCGTGGAGGGCATCCCCAAGTCGTGGGTGAAGCTGCCGCAGGATGCCTTGCAGTTGATGCCTGGCGCGCAGGGAGCTTTGCCGTTGACCATCCAACCGCCGCGTGACAGCAGCGCCACGGCTGGCGTGCACACTTACCGCCTGACGGTGCGCTCTGCCGCCAATCCCCAGGAGCGAGCCACCGTCAGCGGCCAGATCAACATCCAACCGTTTACCCAATCCACCCTGGAAGTCAGCCCGACGCAGCTTAAGAATGGCAGCGCCTGCCGCGTTCAGGTGCAGAACATGGGCAATGCCTCCACCTCCTTCCGCATCACAGGCGCCGACCCGGCTGAATCCCTGCTGTTTCAAGGGGCAGAGCAGCCGCTAACGCTAAATCCGGGGCAGCAGGATTCCCTGTTGGTGAAAGTGACGGCGCGCCGCCGCCCGTTTTTAGGCCGCACCCAGACGCAGCCATTTACGCTGAGCGCCGTGGCGGCTTCCGGCGAGGTACAGCGGCAGGCGGGGCAACTGGCTGTCGCGCCAGTTATTCCAGGTTGGTTGGTGTCAGTTGCCGGCATTCTGGCCATCTTGCTTTGTATTGGCGGCGCTTATGCCCTGAATGCCATGCGCAGCCAGCAGCAGGCAGCCACGGAGACAGCAGTGGCTCTGGTGGCGGCGGCCCAACAACAGCAGCAGACGCAAATGACGCAAACGGCGGCGGCGCAGCAGGCGTTGGATGCGCAGGCCACCGTTGATTTTTTGACAGCCGTGGCCGCTGGCGACGATGATGAAGACGGTTTGTCTAATCAAGAAGAGCAGAGTGCCGGCACGGATCCCCAAAACGCCGACACCGATGGCGACGGCCTGACCGATTACATTGAACTGCGGCAAAAAGGAACAGACCCGAAGAAAGACGATACCGATGGCGACGGTCTGAACGATGGGCAGGAAGTGGAGACAGGCTCGTCCCCCACTAACCCGGATACCGACAATGATGGCATGCCCGATGGTATTGACCCGGACCCAATGGCCCCGCCCACCGTTACGCCCACCTTAACCGTGGAAGCGACGGCCACCCCATCTCCCCCCCCGACGGCTACGGACACGCCTGTACCTGGCGTCTGGAGTGGCGTCTGGGAGTCGCAGTGCGCGTTTGTGGCCTGTGACCAGGTGACGCTGGCGCAAACAGGCAATGACGTAACAGGAACATATGCCAATGGGGCTGGCTTGCTGACAGGTGTAGTAGAAGGGAATTTGCTCAGCGGTCAATGGTCGTTGGGCGGCGTGATGGGGGAGTTTGATTTCTGGATAGCCGAAGATGGTCAAACCTGGCAGGGCAATTGGGATCATACCTTTGATTGGTGTGGTTTCCGTTCCGGCGGCAGCGCCCCTTCTCCCTGCGGCGTGGCCCGTTGGTATGGCGACTGGATCACGAACTGTGGTCTGGGCGGCAGTTGCAGCACGCTGACCATTATCCAGACGGGCAGCGAGGTTGTGGGCACTTATGCAGATGGGAATGGTTCGATTGAAGGAACGGTTGAGGGGAATGAACTGACGGGAACCTGGATGCGCGGCGGTATTGGCAGCCTGGCCTTTTTCATGGCTTCTAACGGGCAGCAGTTCAGCGGTAACTTCAACGCCTCAGCGCAATGGTGTGGTCACCGTTCCGGGGACGTAGACCCGTCTCCCTGCTTAAACGAGGGGGATGTCGTTTTCCCCATTGGCACGTTGGTTATTCCGGGTTTCTTTATCATCGCCACGCCGCCTCCCTTCATTCTGCCTGATTTGATTAACCCGGGCATCTTTATACTGCCCACCGCCACGCCTGGCATCAATTTGATCAACCCGGGGATTATTATTTTCCCCACCGCTACGCCTTAGTTTGCCGGGCGTTGTATAGGTCAATTCGCTGAATTGACGCGACAAGAGGATGTTTTGACAACGGAGTATTTGACGGTTCAGGAAGCCTTGCAGTTAGTGCTGGCAGGGGTGACAGTCTTACCATCGCAGACCATGGCCTTACTGGAGAGTTTGGGGCGTGTGCTGGCTGCCGATGTGGTAGCCCACGATAATCTGCCGCCGTTTGCCAATTCGGCGATGGATGGGTACGCGGTTAGAGCGACGGATGTGGTGGGGGCTGCCGGCAATGCCCCCATCTTTTTGACCGTTGTGGCTGACATTCCTGCCGGCAGCGTTTCGAGCACAATGGTTACCCCAGGCACAGCAGCCCGCATTATGACGGGTGCACCCTTGCCGCCAGGGGCAGATGCCGTCATTCCTGTAGAAGAGACCGATGAACCGTGGCGAGATGTCGTCCGCCCTTTGCCAGTCAAAATTGGTATCAAGCGGATGGTAAAGGCTGGCGATTATGTGCGGCAGGCAGGGGAGGAACTCCGCGCCGGGCAGGTAGTGGTGCGCGCAGGCCAGCTGATTCGTCCGCAAGAAATAGGGATTATGGCTTCTTTAGGATACAGCCAGGTTCCGGTGGTGCGCGCGCCGCGCGTAGGTATTCTGGCGACAGGGGACGAATTGATCCCGATCACGGCGGCACTGCGGCCGGGTAAGATTCGCAATAGTAACAGCTATGCACAGGCGGCGCAGGTGTTGCGGTTGGGAGCGCAGCCAGTGATGTTGGGGGTTGCCGGCGACAGCGAAGCTGAGGTACGCAGCCATTTGCAGCAGGGAGTGGAAGCAGGCGTGGACCTGTTCATCAGTTCGGCAGGGGTGTCGGTGGGCGTCTACGATGTGGTCAAGGCAGTGCTGGACGCGCACGGAGACGTGCGCTTCTGGCGGGTGCGTATGCGGCCGGGAAAACCGTTGGCGTATGGAAAATATGCCGGCATCCCCTATCTCGGCCTGCCTGGCAATCCCGTCTCCGCTATGGTCTCTTTTGAACGCTTTGCCCGGCCGGCCATCCTCAAAATGGCCGGACACCAGCAATTGGAGCGCCCCCTTGTTCAAGTGACCATGCTGGAAGAAATCCATTCTGATGGGCGTGAGAGCTATTTGCGCGCCATTGTGACCCGCGCCGGAAATAACTACCAGGCAGCCACAACGGGCAGCAAGGAGTCGCATAGTATGACCTCATTGGTCAAGGCCAATGCGCTGCTCATTGTGCCCGAAGGCGTCAAATACGTAGCCGTTGGCGAACAGCTCCCCGCAATGATGATAGACTGGCCGGAAACGGTGTTCTAAATAGAACGGTCAAGCAGATAGGACACGGCTACAGGCAGGGTGAACGGCGGCTACTATACGGCAAGCGCCCTTCAGAAAGGGGTTGATGCGCCGGGGCAAACATCTTCCCCTTTCTGTCCTTACCCTGTTCTTATTCCATGTTCTGGCGGGAAGCCAGCGTCCGGCTCAACAAATCTTCCTGTTGGCGACGCAAACGCTCGCGACGGTTACGGCCCTGTTTCTCTATCTTCTGTTTACGTTCGCGGGCAAGTCTGGCATCCTGACCTAACGCGCGCCGCAGGGCAATCTCCATCGCCGTGGGGAGTTCCTCTGACTCTTCTTCGCTTTCGTCGAAGTCGTCATACGTCTCTTCAATCACAGCCGCTGGCGCTTCTGCTTCCGGCGCTTCCATCAGCGCTTTCATGCTCAGGTCAATGCGGCGCTTCCGCTTGCTAAAGCTCAGCACCTGAACTGCCACTTCGTCGCCCACCTTGACCACTTCACTGGGGTGATTGACGTAGTTGTGGCTGAGTTCGCTGATGTGCACCAGTCCCTCTTTGGCCGCGCCGATGTCTACGAAAGCGCCGAAATTCTCCAGGCGGATGACCTTGCCCGTATAGGACTGCCCTTCGGCCAGGTCGCTCCACTCGATCGCAATCGGTTCAATCATCGTCACCGTAAACTGGCCGCGCTCCTGATCGATCCGGTCAACCCAAACTGAAATTTCATCGCCTACGTTAAGGACATCGGCGACACGGTTGACGCGCTCTTTTCCCAACTGGGAAATATGAATGAGTGCGTCTACGCCCACGCCTACGTCTACAAACGCGCCATACAGTTCCAACCGTTTGACGACGCCGGTAAGCAGCTTTTTGGGTTTGAGGGTGTCGAAACTCAAAGAGTCTGGGGCCGCTGTGGCGGCATTTGTGATCATCTCTTCACTCATCGCGAAAATCTCCTGAACAGGGTATTGGTTCGTTGCGGCTCCACACCGCGCCATGACAACAATTTTCCACGCCGGGCCAGGTGATAGGCTGGTGTGGGAAATCGGCGAAAACAACTGCCGGAATATGATCTTTGAGAGAATCTATTCAACAGTAACAGTTGCCAGATTGGCATGCGAAGGTTCACTTGGTAATTGTACGTGAGGTCTGTTTTGCAGGGGGGTAAATACTGCTTGATACGGCCTGACACGCGCTATTATAGCAAGGGAAGGGGGGCTGTCAATAATTTGAGCGCAGGGGCGCGGCGCATTTACTTCAATGCGCGGCGCATTTGCCTCAATGCGC
>CAZDSN010000063.1:0-11682 GCA_964507675.1 uncultured Ardenticatenaceae bacterium
AAGGGGACAGAGCCGCGCCGTTTCCGGCAAGGTCGCTGGCGTCGTTGTTATCTGGCGCTTAACGTTGGCTACTCCAGGGTCAGCCAGTAGCTTCAGCCAAGAAGTTCTGCCGCAAGCATACCCGCTGTCCCAGGCTGAAAAAAACCATGTTAGCAGTCTGGCAAGCACGAAATGGCGTGACAACTGGGACCCGCTTGCTCTTTTCCCCTGCCCTCCTTACAATTCCCCTTGTGTTCTCTCTTTCCTCCCCCTCCGGTGACGCCTGGAGCGTCAGCGAACTGACGCGGTATATCCGTGAGTTGTTCGAGATTGATTTTCGCCTGCAGGATGTGACTGTCAGCGGCGAAATCTCTAATTTTACGCGGGCGCGCTCCGGGCATCTTTATTTTACGCTGAAGGACAGCGGGGCACAGTTGAAGTGCGTCATGTGGCGCTCGGCGGCGGAGCGGCTGCGCTTTAATCTCCAAGACGGGGATGCGGTAGTGGCGCAGGGGCGGGTGTCGGTGTATGAGAGCGGCGGGGCGTATCAGTTGTATGCGGAGCGGGTGTGGAATGCCGGCATTGGCGACCTGGCCGCCGCCTTTGAACAACTCAAACAAAAGCTGGCGGCTGCCGGCCTCTTTGATCCCACCCACAAAAAGCCTATTCCGGCCGCGCCGCGCAAAATTGGCATCGTCACCTCCCCGGATGCCGCCGCCTTGCGCGACATTCTCAACGTCTTACGCCGCCGCTACCCCCTGGTTTCCGTCCTGATTGCCCCCACATTAGTGCAAGGGGCAGAAGCGCCCGCCCAAATTGTACGCGCCCTGCGCTGGTTGGATGGCCGCGACGACGTAGATACCATCATTCTGGCTCGCGGCGGCGGTTCTATCGAAGATTTATGGGCCTTCAACGACGAAAACGTGGCCCAGACCATCTTCGCTGCCCGCCACCCCATCATCAGCGGCGTTGGCCACGAGACAGATTTCACCATTGCCGACTTTGTGGCCGACCTGCGCGCCCCCACGCCTTCCGCTGCCGCCGAACTGGCCGTGCCGGACCAGGCAGAACTGCTACCGCTGCTGCGCGACTTACAGCAAGAACTGCGGCGACAAATAGGGCGCACTATTCAACAATCGCAGTGGCAGGTGAATAATCTGGCCCGTTCTCTGCGCCACCTCAGCCCCCAGGCCCGCCTGCACAGCAACTGGCAGCGGTTGGACAGCCTGACGCTACGCCTGGAGCGCAGCATCCGCCACAGCCTGGCGCAGCAGCGCGCCGATCTGGCGGTGGCCCAGGCGCAACTACACACCGTCAGCCCACTGGCCACCCTGGCCCGCGGCTATGCCATCGTCCGCCATGAGGACGGTCGCCTGGTACGCCACGCCAGCGACGCCCATTCCGGCGACGCTCTGCAAATCCAGGTGTCCGACGGCGCATTCAACGCCACGGTGCAGGCAAAGGAAAACGACCTATGACCGACGTGACCGATTTGACATTTGAAGCAGCTTTGCAAGAATTAACCGAAACTGTATCCCGCCTGGAAGCTGGCGAGCTGTCGCTGGAGGAGTCATTGGCCCTGTTTGAGCGTGGGCAACAGTTGGCGGCCTACTGCCAGCGGCTGCTAGAGACAGCCTCCTTGCGCGTCGAGCAGTTGACGGCAGACGGGGAAATTGTGGAGATGACGCTGGAATAACGGGGATCGTACAGGACCGCCCCTCATGTTACAATTAGAAGTGTGGTAGACAGGCAAGCGTTCCGCCTGAACGAGGCGCACCTCAAGGAATGTTTTTTTTGCCACGAATGGCACGAATTTTCTGACCACTGACCACTGTTCACTGACCACTATTTTCGAAGGAGGTCGGGGGTGACGCAGTTTCTAACCACTGACTCCTATTTTCAAACGAGGTAATAAAGTTTGTTCAAAAGTATTCGTGAATCGTTGGCGCGGACACGCAACTCCGTGTTCGGGCAAATCGCCAACGTCCTGGGAACAGGTGAAATAGACGAAGAAACCTGGGATGACCTGGAAGCGCTGCTCATTCAGGCAGATATGGGTGTGGAAACCAGCCTGGCCCTGGTAGTCGCCATGCGCGAACGTGTCAAACAGGAAGGGTTATACCGCGCCGATCATCTCATGTCGGCCTTAAAAAAAGAAATGCGGCAAATGCTGGTTGATCCCCCTCCCTTTAACCTGGAAACGCCCCGCTTGCTCACCATCGTCATGGTCGTGGGCGTCAATGGCTCAGGCAAAACCACCAGCGTCGGCAAACTGGCCCACTATTACAAGGAGAAAGGGCGAAAAGTGACGATAGTGGCTGGCGACACCTTTCGCGCAGCGGCCATTGACCAGGTGACAATCTGGAGTGAGCGAGCAGGCGTGCCTATTATTTCGGGACAGCCTGGCGGCGACCCAGGAGCCATCACCTATGATGGCATCCGCGCCGCTCGCGCTCGCGGCTCTGACCTGGTGCTGGTGGATACTGCCGGGCGTTTGCATACCAAATACAACTTGATGAAGGAATTGGAAAAAGTTTACAATATTTGTGAACGCAGCGTCCATCAAGCGCCACATGAGGTATTGCTGGTGCTGGACGCTCCCACCGGGCAAAATGCCCTGATTCAAGCGGCTAAATTCAAGGAATCAGTGAAGGTAACAGGCGTCATTCTCACCAAGCTGGACAGCACCGCCAAAGGTGGAATGGTCTTTGCCATTTATCACGATCTGGGGCTGCCCGTGCGCTTTGTGGGCACAGGCGAGAAAATTCAAGACCTGGCTCCCTTCAACGCCGATCAGTTTATTGACGGCCTGTTTAACTGATGCCAACAGAGATAAACATCATGGAAGAAATCATCAACCAACTCCAAGAAATCAACGAAACTGTTTCTATCTTGCGGAGGCGTCTTTGACGTAGCCGGCAAGCTGGTCAAAATCGCTCAGTTGGAACAACTTTCAACTGAGCCTGGATTTTGGAATAACCCGCCACAGGCACAGCAAGTGATGCGTGAACTGACGCGGCTGCGAGAACAAGCCGTCATCTGGGATAAACTCAGTCACCAGATAGAGGACGCCCTGGTTTTAGCCAGTCTGGAAGATGGCGAGATGGCGGCGGAATTAACCCATGAAGTGCAGCGGCTGCAAGAACAGGTTAATACGCTGGAATTCCACACCCTGTTCTCTGGCCCGTATGATGATCGCGACGCTATTTTTGCCATTCATGCCGGCGCCGGCGGCACCGAGGCGCAAGATTGGGCGCTGATGTTGCAGCGCATGATTATCCGCTGGGCGGAAACCCACCAGTTCAAGGTGGAAATCCTGGACCAGAGCGACGGCGACGAAGCCGGCATTAAGAGCACCCTGATGTCTATCCAGGGCGGGTACGCCTATGGCTGGCTTAAATCAGAACGAGGGGTGCACCGGCTGGTGCGCATCTCTCCGTTTGACGCCTCCAGCCGCCGCCATACATCCTTTGCCAAAATGGAGGCGTGGCCAGACGTAGCGGAAGAAATCGAAATTGAGATTGACGAGAAAGACCTGCGCATTGACCGTTTTCGAGCCAGCGGCGCCGGCGGGCAGCACGTACAAAAGAACGAAACGGCTATACGCATCACGCACCTGCCCACAGGCATCGTGGTTTCCTGCCAAAACCAGCGCTCTCTGACGCAAAACATGGACACGGCCATGAAAATTCTCAAGGCGCAGTTGTTCGACCTGGCGCAACAAAAACAGGACGCAGCTATCGCCGAATTGAAGGGAGAAGACGTAGACGCTGGCTGGGGCAATCAGATTCGCTCTTATGTCCTCCATCCTTACAAAATGGTCAAGGACCATCGCACCAGCCATGAAACAGGGAATACACAGGCTGTATTAGACGGTCGTCTGGACGGCTTTATGGAAGCCTTTTTGCGCTATTCGCTCGACCAGCCGGCCACCAGTAAAGTGGGAGAAAGCAATGGCTCAAGGTAAATTTTCTGCAGGCAGCAGTAAGGACGGCAGTAAGGCTCACGGCGGCCCGCCCAGGCGGGCCACGCCGCGGCCGCGACTCACTGAAAAACAACCCAAGCCGGCGAACCGCCCGGCCCCGGTCTCCGCGGCCCGCCCGCGAGTGCCAACCATGCAGGAGCGGATTGCGGCGCGGCAGCGGCTGCGCCAGCGGGCAGCGCGTGGCTTCCGACCCATTGCGCCGCCGCCCGCGCGTCCCATTGTTACGTTAGGGGGGGCGTCGCTACCGGCGGTAGCGGCTGTCCCCCTGGCGCCGGCGGCAGCCACAGTGACAACCGCAGCAGTGGCAGAGCGCAACCAATTACAAATGCAGTTTGACAACGTACGGTGGCGCTTTTCCTCGCTGGAAGCCTCGGCGCAACTGAGCGACGTGTACCAGGCAATTGGTCATCTGGATTCGCGCCTGACGCAACTGCCGTTGGAATTGAATGAGCTACGCAGTCGCGGGTATGTGCACGCCGGGCAGCTCGAAGACCAGATCGCCGCGGTGGATGAGCAGTGGGATAAGGTACGGGCGCAAGTGGAAACGGCGCTGCGTGAGCAGGTCAGCCGCTTGAATGAGGATTTGCGCCAGGTCAGTTTGCAAGTAGCGCGGATGTCGGCGGGGAACCGTGCCGGCATTTCCGCTGCCGACGCCGCTGTTAGTGGTCTATCCCAACGCATCAATGCGGCTCAAAGTGCAGTACGCGGCCTCTACGGCCACATGGCCGGCGAAATAGATACCATAGACGACAACATGGATCGGCTAGATGCCATGCTGGATCAGTTTGAAGCCAGCAAAATAGAACGGCGGGACATCGAAGCCCCCCTGGCTGCCGCCGCCGCCGCATGGCATCAAGATAGTGAGTCTGGCCCCACCGGCTTCCTCTATCTGACCGATCAGCGCCTGTTGTTTGAGCGGCATGAAGAGGTTACGACCAAGAAACTGCTGGGATTGTTTGCCACCGAAACCGAAAAAATTCAAGAACTGGTGTTGGAAATCGAAGTGGCCCACATTGACGCCATCGAAGACCTGGAAGAAAAGAGCGGTTTTCTCAGCATGGGCAAGGATGAAATCCTGGAACTGGTGATGAGCGCCGCCGCACCCGTGTCGCGAGCTCGTTTCCACCTGACTGAAGAAGACTCTACCGCCTGGGCTGCTTTGCTCAAGCGCGTTAAGAGCGGCGACATTGACGAAGATCGGGCCGAGGAGTACATTGACGAAGCCGTTGAAGCGGCTGCCGCTGCCCTTACCTTCCCTACCCAATGCCCGCAATGTTTCGCCCCTGTGCCCCAACCGCCGCGCGGCGTTACCAGCATCACCTGCGAGTATTGTGGGTCGGTGATTGTGGCCGTTTCTACCCAGGCATCTGCCAGTTAATGATTTTTTTTGCCACGAATGGCACGAATTTTCACGAATTTCTGTTCATGCACAAGAGGGGCGAGGTTGGCGCAGTTTCGGACCGCTGTCCACTCACCCCTGGCCCCTATTTTCACTGGAGGTGACATCTGGAAGGATTAGAACTGGCGCATTTGCTCATCGAGTCAATTCTGGACAAGAAAGGCGCCGATATCTTGCTGTTAGACATTCGCGGCGAAAGTATTTTTACCGACTATTTTCTGCTGTGTAATGGGGACAATCCGCGTCAGTTGAAAGCGCTGGCTGAAGCCGTTGCCGAAGACGCGAAACACAAAGGGGAAACCTATGCCTGGGGCGTCGAGGGCGAAGCCGAAAGCGGTTGGGTGCTGGTGGATTTCGGAGACCTGATCGTGCACATCTTCGCCCCTGAAAAACGCTCCTACTATAATCTGGAAGATTTGTGGGGCCGCGGGCACATTGTTTTGCGTATGCCGTAACGACGCCAGGTGTAGGGCGATTGGCTCAATCGCCCTACCATTCAACCCATATAGGTCTTATTCGCGAATCCAGGGATCGGCGCTGCGCTCCCAGGCGACCAGTTCTGCTTCGCTGAAGAACAAATTTACTTCCTTCACGGCGTTTTCGGGGCTGTCGGAGCCATGCACCAGATTGCGCCCAATTTCCATGCCCAAATCACCCCGAATAGTGCCCGGGTCTGCCGCTGTGGGGTTAGTAACCCCCATGGTCTTGCGCGCCGCGGTGATGGCGCCTTTCCCTTCCCAGGCCATGGCCACAATGGGGCCAGAGGTAATATATTCGACCAGACTTCTATAGAAGGGGCGTTCTTTATGTACCTCATAATGCCTGGCGGCTAATTCCGGCGACATCTGCATCAATTTCAGGCCAACCAGTTTCAAGCCCCGTCGCTCAAAACGGTCAATAATCGTGCCCACCAGACCGCGCTGCACGCCGTCAGGTTTAATCAGAATCAACGTCTTCTCCATCAATTACTCCATAGGTTATGGTTAAAGGTGGTCCATTACCTCACGATAGATGTTTAGCGCTTTTTGCAGTTCGCCTTGCCGCATGTAAGCGTCACCTAACAGGCGGCGCAGCAGAGGTTGGCGACGGTGGCGGGTGGAAGCCGCTTCCAGGTCAGGCACAATCAACGACAGACCCGCGCCCTGCTCTATAAGAGAGCGGTACAAGGTCAGGGCTTCGCTGATATTGCCGGCATCTACTGCCGCGCGCGCCTGGTTCAATTTAACCCTATCCAGGTCACTCTCGTCTGCTGCCGGCAGTTCAATTAGTTCCGGCCCGGCGATGACTTCGGCCACCTCCTCTAATGTCGCCACTGGCGGCATTATCTCCGCCGCTGTGCGGGTGTCCATCGGCGGCAGCACAAAATCGGTTTTCTGCTCTAACACCTGTTCCTCAGCCGTTAGCCAGTTGTCCAGGTCTACCTCATCCAGTTCGTCTAGCCAGCTTGTATCCCCATCCGGTGTTTCGGCTGATAGCCAGTCAGGCAAGGATTCAGCCAGGTCCTGCTCACTTAGTCCTACCCAATCGTAAGCCGGCTCCGCCTCCTCCCCGGCCGGCGTTGGCAGTTCGGAGGTGGGTTCTACGGCAGGCAGCGCCGGAGCGGCCGGCAGGTCTGTCACCAACCAATCTAAATCCATCTCTGCCGCCGGGGCAGCCAATGACTCAGGCGCAGCGGCAGCCTCTTCCTCTTCTTCCTCCAGCAGCGCCAAACGCACCAGCCAGGCCAAAGCTGCCGCCGAGTTGTCGGGCACTTCCTCATCCAGGACGGAATCCGGCACAGCCACAGCGGCTGCCCCGGCGGGAGGGGCTGGCGGCGTTACTTCCGCGAGCATGGCGGGTTCCAGCTCGTGCGGTTCCGCTTCTCCCATCACCGTAGGCAATTCCTCCAGCGGCGCCCCCTGTCGCGCGGCCAGCTTTTCCAGCCAGGCCATTGCTTCTTCGGGGTCCTCTGGAATCTGGGCGGCAAACGCTTCCGCCTCGCTCATCTCCACCATGGTGGGCGCTGCTTCCTCCAGGACTGCGCCCCATGCCGCTGGCTCAACCGCTGCGGTGATTAACGCCGGCGGCGGCGCCGCTTTGGGTTCAGGCCAGTCAGCCATGGTCGGCAGTTCCTCCAGGGGCGCACCCTGCCGCGCTGCTAACTGCTCCAACCAGGCGATGGCGGCTTCAGGATCGTCCGGAATCTGAGCCGCGAACAGTTCGGCCGGTAAGGCCTCATCTGTCCATTCTGCCGGGGCAGGCTCCGCCACCGGTTCGCCGGCAGCTTCGCTAATGACCTCGCTGGCCGCCCGGCTGACTGTGGGCAATTCCGCCAGCGGCGCACCCTGTCGCGCAGCCAGTTGTTCCAGCCAGGCCATAGCCGCCTCCGGGTCTTCCGGAATCTGAGCCGCAAACATCTCCGCCTCCGCCAGTTCAGCCGCAGTTGGGCCCATCTCAGGCTTAGCGGCAGACTCAACCTCAGCTTCCATCATGGGCGCAGCCGCTGCCGGCATCTGTACCTCAATGTTCATATCTGCTTCCGCCCATTCAGCCACCGGCAGCGGCGCTTCGGCAGCCGTTTCTGTTTCGGCTACGGGCGCAGCCGTGGGTTCTGCGGCCATCGGGGGCATTTCCGTTATCGTAGGGAGTTCGTCCAATGGGGCGCCCTGCCGCGCGGCCAGCCGTTCCAGCCAGGCCATAGCCGCCTCCGGGTCTTCGGGCACATCGGCGAAAATATCTACCTCATCCCCCAGGGAAGGCGCTGCCGCCGCATCCCCCCCGGCCAAGGGGTCCACAGCGGCCATTTCGGCCAGCCAATCCGCCGATTCGTCTGGCACCCCGGTCAATTCCGATTCCCAGTCAACCTGCCCCAATTCGTCCAGCCAATCGGGGGGAACAGCCTCTTCCGCTGGCGCGCCAGTTGCTGGCGCAGCGTTTGGCCAGCGCAGAGTTAACGGTTCTTCCAACGCGGCTCCTTTACCGGCAGCGATTTCATCTAACCAGGTCAAATCCGCCGCATCGGCTGTGGGCAGCAACGGTTCAGGCATTTCTTCCCGCTCAGAACTGGGAGCAGGCGTCTTCAGCCAGCCTGGCAGTTCCGCATCCTCCAGATAAGCATCTGATGGCGGCGGCTGCAACCAATCAGGCAGCGCGTCTATGGCATCCTGGCTGTCCAGGTCGCCTTGCAGCCAGTCGGGAATCTCATCCAATTCGGCAGCGGCAGCCGCTTCCAAATCCATTTCGGCGGCAAATAAAGGCTCTACGTCGCCTGCCAGATCGGGGGCATCCTCATCGGGCATATCAGGTTGGTTTATTCTGGGGTCGTCGTTCTCGTTCATTTCTCGAACCTCAAACTCTGGCTCCGCAGTGGCCGTTTCGATTGCCAGATCATCTACCATTTCATCCAGCCACGTGGATAAATCGCTTGAATCATTTGGGGGCAGCCCTACGGCAGCTGCCAGAGTGCCCGCAGATCGGGTATCTACAAGTCGAGCAGCCGCAGGTGGCTCTACTGCATCCACTGCCGGCAGCGCTTCATCTTCCTGTTCAGCCATCGCCGCCAGTTCTTCCAGCAAGCCAGCAGCCAGCAGCGGCTCCTTTAATGATTCTACGGACGGGGCTGCGTGTTCGGTCCCTGCTTCCCGCAGCCAATCGGGCAAATTAGCCAGCATTTCAGGATCAGGCGGCAGTACGGGTAATGGCGTGACCACAATTCCCGCAGCCTCGCCATCTCCATGCTCCACCAGGGTTTGATCCAACCAATTGGCAAAATCAGCGCCAGATTCGGCGGATTCGGTGTCGCCTAATTCGGCAAATGTGACATCAGCGTCCGCCGGGGCAGCCACAGGTTCAACCACCTCTTCGCCTGCCGCCGGCTCCGACTCGTCTACGTCTTCCATTTCCTCCAGGAAGCTGAGTACGTCTGCCGCCGTCAATTCTGGCGGCCCGGCGGCGGCAGTTGGTTCCACGTTGGCGGCGAACAGGTCCACGCCAGCTTCCTCGCTGATCTCGCGCAGCCAATCGGGCACAGCCGTTGCGGCCGCATCTGGCGCAGGTTTTGGCGCTTTAAACCAGTCAATGTCCGGTGTTTCGTCAAACCACTCTGTATCTGCGCCATCCCCCGATCCATCTAACCGCGTCAATTCGCCAACCCAATCCACACCCACAGCGGCGGCTTCTTCCTCCAAGATGAGGGCAGCATCGTCCAGTTCATCCACCAACACCACGTCCGGCAAGGGCAGGGTTCCCTCTATATTGAAGGCGCTGCCCACGGGCGTTTCCAACGCGGTGTGTTCGCGGTCAAGCAACGTCAACGGCTGCAGCCGCTGCAAGTAATCGTGGGCTTCTTTTGTCCGTCCTGTCAACAGCCACACTTCAGCCAAAATAGCATTGGCCTTGATGCAGTTGGGCAATGTTTCCAGTAAATCCAGACAAACCTCGACAGCGTCTACACGCTGATCATCACGCCATAAAGCTTCAGCCAGCAGCGCCTGCAGATCCACGCGGCCGGGCGCAGCCGCCAGAAGCTCACGGGCGGCGGCGATAGCCTGCGGATATAACCCGCTGCGATAATGCAATCGGGCCAAGGCCCCCGGGGTTAGGCTGAGACGTTCGGGAGCAATGCCATCTCGCTGCGCATAGAGGGCCTTCAGTTCATCCTGGATAATGGCATTGTAGGGATCGATCTCAAAGGCGCGCTCCATGTGCCAGATGGCCTGCGCTTGTAGTTGTTCCGCTTTGTGGGCAATAGACAGACCAATGTGGGCAATAAAATCCTCGGGGTCGGCGCTGAGGACGCGCTGAAAAACGTCCATGGCGTTGCCAAACCGCTGCTGTTCCAGGAAGGTTTTGCCCAGGAGGCGATAGGTGGCTACGTGGCGCGGATATTGGTTGAGGATATGCCGGCAATGCGCCACCGCCTCTGCCAACCGGCTTTCTTCGATTAGCCTGTCAATCCGCTCGTGATATGCGTGTATAGAAATCTTACTCATCGTGGTTTTGGGTCATGCGCCCGCTGTCAACAGCCCTCATTATGGTCAACTTGAGTGTATTATGCGGGCTTTCCACTAAGAAAGCAAATGCCGCTGCCGCAGTTCAGCGACCAACTGCGTTACGTCCGCTTCCGGATGGGGCAAGGGGCCCAGCGGGTCCTTGACCTGCTGGCGACCGGTAAGGGCGTATAACAGGTTCCGGACGCCCACAGTGAGGGCCTGGAGTAAATAACCCCCTTCCAACACAAACAAAATGCGCCCCTGACAATATTGGTCAGCCGCTTGCAGCAGCGTGTGTACCATCTGGGCGTAGCCGGTGAGCGTCAGCCCGGAAGCAGACAATGGATCAGCCCAATGGGCATCGAACCCGGCAGAAATCAACATCAGTTCTGGCTGAAAAGCGGCGATTTGGGGCAGAACCACGTCGGCAAATAGTCGCTGGTAGCCGGCATCGCCCACATAGACAGGCAGCGGCACGTTGAGGGTGTAGCCCAGCCCGCGCCCACGCCCGGTTTCATGCGCCGCGCCCGTGCCAGGGTAGAAGTAAAGGGGCAGGTACAGGTGCAGTGAAATAAATAGCACGGATGGGTCTTCGTAAAAAATCTCCTGCGTGCCATTGCCATGATGCACATCGAAATCCAGGATGAGAACCCGCCGCAAACCATACCGGGTCTGCGCGTGGCGCGCCGCCACGGCGACGTTGTTAATGAGGCAAAAACCGCTGACCTGCGTCTGCCCGGCGTGATGGCCAGGCGGTCGCACCAGCGCCAGACCATTCTGGCAGCGCCCGGTCATGATGCTGTCCACGGCAACACAGCAGCCGCCGGCAGCTAACAAGGCCAGATCGTAGCTGGCATCCGTTACATAGGTGTCGCCGCCAATCACCCCGCCGCCTTCTCCGGCCATTTGCTGCAACGAATGCAGCAGGCGGGGCGCGTGCACGCACATGAGTTGCTCGTCCGAGGCGGAAACTGCCGGCACGTGCATCACCTGCTGCCAGATACCGTCCGCCCGCAAATAATCCTGAATCGCCTGCGTGCGGGTCGCGTTCTCCGGATGGTCGGGCCAGGTATGCGCCGCGCCCGGCGCAAAAACAAGACAGGTAGACATTGAATTGCTCACGCTGCCATTTTACCCTAATTTTGCCGGCAAGGGGGAAAAAGGTGAACTGACATAAGTCCTAATGCCGGCAGGCGTGCATACAAAAAGGGTGTGGCCTATGGACCACACCCTTTGCCTGTTACCTGAGAAGTTCAACTTCTGCGCAGAAGTTGAACTTCTATACGAGCCAAAAAAGCAGTGCCGGTACCGGCTCAACGCTTCCAGCAGCATCACCCCCCGCCCGCGTT
>CAZDSN010000064.1:0-11661 GCA_964507675.1 uncultured Ardenticatenaceae bacterium
CCAAGGAGGCTTGGCGTGGGAACTAATTCCATCAACAAAAACCTCTCGCACCCCCACCAACGGTTTACCACCGATTCATCCATGGCGCACGCGTTTGACGGAACAGAGGGGATACGGTAGACTTTGAGATTCGCTTGCCTACTACTGTTGCCACACATTCCAGATAATCGCTACCAAAGACTATTCTCAAAAGGAGGACCTATGAGCATCATTGGGATGGATTTTGGGACGACCAATTCAGGTATGGCTGTGTACGATGGGCAGAATGTCAATATCCTGCCTCTCGACCCTGCCAGCAGCAACCCCCGCGTAGCCCGAACTGCCCTCTATATTACGAATGAGCAGCATATCACCATTGGCCGCGCGGCGGTCAACGAATATTTTGAGCGCAACCTGGGGCGAGCCAGCAAATTGCAGCGGGTGTGGGTGGGAGAAATCGAAGTACGCGGCGGCGACATGTATTATGTGGACGATCTCTACATATGGATGGACGTGCTATCGCCGGGCCGCCTTTTTCTCTCCATGAAAACGGGCTTGCGCGATGTTCACTACACGGGCACAGTGGTGGGGCAGTATTTCTACAGCCTGGAAGATTTAATCTCTCTTTATCTTTATGTGACCCGCCTGCGGGCGGAGCAGCAGCTAGGGCAGACCCTGCGCCAGGTGGTGTTGGGGCGGCCTGTCCATTTCTCCCTGGAGCCGCAGCGCGATGCTCTGGCCCAGGAGCGGTTACTGGCCGCTGCCTTTCGCGCCGGCTACGAACAGGTTTACTTTCAATATGAACCAGTGGCGGCTGCCTACAGCTACGCCATGAACCTGACGCATCCAGAGACCATTCTAGTGTTTGACTTCGGCGGCGGTACGCTGGATATTACCATCATGCGCCTGGGCGGAGGGGAAAAAGCGCAGGTGCTGGCTACGGGTGGTATTCCAGTGGCCGGCGACGTATTTGACCAACGGCTGTCCCGAGCCAGGCTGCCGCATCACTTCGGCGAACGCAGCCTGTATGGCCCCCGCCACAAGCCGATGCCTGTACCTTCCTGGGTATATGACGTGTTTGCGGACTGGCAAGAGATGATTGTGCTGCAGCGCCCGGAGAACCGCCAGATTTTGGAGACGATTGCCCAAAGTTCGCGCAACCCCAGCGAGATTCAGGCTCTGCTCAGCCTGGTGTCCGGCAACTACGGGCTGCGCATGTTTGACGAAGTGGAAAAGGCCAAGCGCATCCTGTCGGACAAAGTGGGGGCCATGATTCGACTGCAAGGGCCAGGCTTTAACGTGTTTGAAATGGTCACGCGTACTGATTTTGAGGAGATTATCCGGCGGGAAATCCTGGCCATTGAGCAGCACCTGGATGAGACCATTGCCGCTTCTGGTCTGCAACCGGCGCAGATAGACGTGGCCATTCGCACGGGCGGCTCCTCAGAAATCCCCGTTTTTCAGCAAATGCTGGCGCAAAAACTGGGGCGTGACAAGCTGAAGCAGATTGACATCTTCAGCAGTGTCACCGCCGGGTTGGGGATTTTGGCTCACCAACTGGCGCAAGGGGAGATAGAACTGCAAGCTTATACGACCGCTGATGTCGGTCAGGCCGGCACGGATGCTGCTGAGTCGCGGGTGCCGGAAGTGAATCTGCCCTTGCTACAGCGCCGCCTGTTGGCTCAGGAACGAGGAGAGAATGCCACAGCGGTGACGTCGCCGCAGGCGCTGGTGCTGTTGGGCGGCGACCATCTGGTGCAGGCTTTTCCCTGGACTGCGGCGGTTGATCCGGTCTCGCTGCCGGCAGCCGGGTGGACAGCATGGCTACCGCCGCAGGCCGCCGGTTTGATGCCTGTGGATGCCCCGCTGCTGGCTTTGACGAACCGCTATCGTTTCCTGTTAACCACGCCGCGCCAACTGCTGGATTTGCAAGCGCTTAACCTGACCATGCGCGATCTGTATTACTTTGTCAAAAACGAGACGATCTGCGGCATCACGGACTGGGCGGCGGTGAAGCAGCAGCCGCTGCTGGTGATTGTCACATCCCTGGGCATAGGGCGGGCGTATGAGGTAAGTGTGCTGACCGGCAGCATCGAAGGGCCTGTCCCGCTGCAATTTGACGATCCGCCTGCCGGTTTGCCGGCCTTTGTGATGGGCGCAGCCCGCACCGATGAGCTGGTAGTAGTTACAGACAATGGGCGCGGGGTGCGGCTGCCGCTGGCAAAGCTGCCCCACGTGGGCGGGATTGTGTTTAACCGGAAAGCAGACGAATTATTGGTAGGCGCAGTATGCGCCGGTAGCGATGAGCAGATGCTGTTGGCAACGGCGGATGGGTATGGACGGCGACTGCTGCCGGCATTTGTGCCGGCAGTGGAACGGCTAAACAGCCGTGGGCGCAGCATCCTGGCGCGCACTCCCGTGCGCGGCCTGGCCGTGGTGGGCGTGGGGAAGCCAACCTGGCTGGTGACCACAGAACGCATAGTTTGTGTGGACAGCAACCGCCTGCCGCTGGAAGATGCTACCAGAAGTCACCGCCTGCTGAAACTACAGCCAGGAGAAGTGGTGGTCACCCCCGTGTGTGCAAGCTGATTCCCCACGCTTGAGGAAAGCAGAAGTTCAACTACTCCCAGACGTTGCACTTCTCACAAAAATTGAACTTCTCCAGAACCGATGACGCCTGCCGGCAGCGGCCCTGCCATGTAGCGTGTTTTGCCCTTATGCTTCCACACAGTCACGCCGCCGTCTCCTAATACTTCGTACTGCGTTCCATTTTGCACCAGGCACGTATTCCCTTCAATACCCAGCAGCGTCAGTTTTCGCCCGGCCAGCAGCCGGATGGGCTGCAGCATAGTGTCTGGGATTTCCTCAAAATGGGGCACAATGGTTATGCCAGGGAGATAGCCAAAGCCGTTTTTCCAGCCAGGGAAGCCGAAAAACTTCTCGCCCAGGATCATGGCTCCGGCGCTACAGCCGGCCAGCACGCCGCCGTCAGCCAGCACGGTTTCGATAGCGGCCCAGGTGGGGCTGTTTGCCAGGGTCTGGTACAGGTAATCGGGCTTGCCGCCAGACAGATAGACGAAATTGGCCTGGCGAATTCGCGCCACCAAAGCTTCGTCGTGGGCGCTGGCGCGGTCCACGACGGCTACCGCTTCGGCGGCAGCCCCCAGATGTGTGAAATGGGTCACGCCCAGTTCTGACCAGTAGCTAATCCGTTTTGCCCCTTCTGTGCCGGCAGCGGTAGGCAGGCAAACGACGCGCGGCGGCTGGTTCAGACGGCGCAGCAGCGCCTGATCAACCGCCATCATAGGGGGCAAATATTCGCCGCTGCCAACGAGAGCGAGCATGTCAACCCTCCTTCGAAAATAATCTCACGCGGAGACGCGGAGGACGCGGAGAAAAATGTAGGACAAACTGACAGTTTGTCCGCGCATTGGAACACCGGCATCCTTGCCAGATGGAAATCAGCGTTCCAGGCGATTTTTATTCATCTGATGGCGGCCAGGGAGGCAGGTGGAAACTGCCGTCGCTGTCTGGAGCGAACGGGACCGCGCCCAGCACGGCGACGACGGGCAAGGCGCCATAAATGTGTGGGAAATCCTGGTCACTTTGATACAGGTCTTCGTAGATCACGGGAGCTGCGACTTGGGCAGCGTCAATAAGCAGCAGCACCAGTCCCGTTTGTCCCCGATAAAGCGCATTAGCCACGCCCACAACCTGCGCAGCGGTGGAGCAGTGAATGAAGCCGTCCTCGGCAAAAGCTGCCGGCAAATACTGGCCGCTCTCTTGCGCCGCCTGCCAGTGTGCAGCCCGGGCAATGTGATAAAGAAGGGACATGGTCATGCTCTGGTACTGCTGCCTGCGGATGGCGTAGTTTGTGTCTTTTTTACCTTTTCCTGATTTGATTGTGGCATAACAGCCAGATTTGTTTGGGTAAGCGCCTGTCCCCGCAGAAGTTCAACTTCTCTGCAGAAGTTGAACTTCTTGGGGTAAGAGCTAAGAAGCACTTACGGCGTGCTCACAACAGGTAGATAGACAGCCTGGGTAACGCTGGTGAGGATGATGGAGGCGGATACTTCCGGGTTGAGGGCGGAAACGACGGTCACGGTGACGCTGGCGCTCAGACCCGGGCCAACGAGGACGCTGACGGCGAAACTGGCGCTGGCCTGCGCGTCCACGTCTGGCAGGGTGTCCGGCGTGACTGTGGCGGGCCAGGCGCTGTCGGACAGCAGGATGTGGAAACTGTCGGTTCCGCTGCCCAGGTTGGTTACCGTCAGGGTGTACCACAACGTCTGGCCAGGAAGGCCGCTCTGGCTGGTTTCACCGCTGAGCGACAGGGCGACCATGGGCAGCTCCACTTCTGTTATGCCCACAACCTGGGCGGTCACGTTACTATCGAAGCTGGAGACAGCGGTCAGGGTGAAGTTGTCACTGGCGGCCAGCGGTTCGGGGGGAATGGCTACACTTAACTCAATGGCGGCAGCCAGGCCGGGCCCCAACGTGACGCTGCTTGCCTGGACCGCGGTGGGCCAGGCGTAGCCGTCTACTTGCAGCGTGAAGGTGTCGGTGTAGTCACCGGTGTTGGTGAGCGTGAGGGTGTGGGTGACGACGCTGCCGGCATTTCCACTCATCCACGTTTGCGGCGGGTTAAGAGCCACTCCGGGTTCTACGTTGGCGGTGGTTACGCCGCTGGCCTGCGCCCAGACAGCGGCGTCCAGGCCGGAAGTCAGAGTAAGGGTGAAGCTGTCGCTGGCGATGGGGATGGCGTAGAGAGGATCGTCCGGAATAGAGACGGCGACGTCCAGGTCAACGGCGGCGCCAGCCTCCAGAGTGAGGCTGCCGGCGGATGTCTGTGTGTCCCAGATGCTACCATATACGCCCACGGCAAAAGTGTCTGCGTAGTCGCCGCTGTTGACAACGGTGAAAGTGTGAGTGACGACTGCGCCAGGTTGGGTGGCGCGGGTGGAGATTGCCGGCATGACCGTGACGCCAGGGGTAATGATAGCCGTGGTGCTGCCTGTGCCCGTCACGCTGAGACCTGGACTGAGCACAGAGGTAGCCGTCAGCGTGAACGTGTCCGTGAGGGTGATGCCGGCCGCCAGGCCACCTGGAACCTGTGTTAGCACCCTGATCTCCGCTGTATCATCCGTGGGGACGCTCAGGCGAGTAGGCGACAGGATAAAAGTGGGCCATTGGTTGCCGCCAACGACCAGCTCATAGCTGTCGCTGGCGCGCAGATTATGCAGCGTGAAAGTGTGCACGACTGTTTCGCCAGGGAGCGCCGACATGGCGCTGTCTGTCAGGCTGGCGTCATATTCCAGCGGCAGGTGTGGGCGCACCAGGTACAGACCCGTTTCGTCGCTGATAACGACCACGCGGCTGCCAAAATACGGGTAGGTGCTCCAGGCGCCATCGTAACTGGGGCTGTTGTTGGCAGGCAAGGTGTCGAAATAAGCGACTTCCGTCAGGTTGGCGTTGGCAATGTCCGAAATATCCAGAATACGTAGGCCGCTGCTGTAGTTGGCTTCAAAGGCGTAATAATCACGGACATAGAGGTTGTGGTCAATAGAGGCCACCGGGCCGGTATACACGCCAATCAATTCAGGAGCGTCCAGATCGGCTACATCCCAGATGTAGGTGCGCGTGTTAAAGCCGTAGGAGATCTCATCCCCTTCATCGTCTAACAGAAAGTAACGCTGGTTTTCCGTCAGCCAGCCTTGATGAGGATAGCTGGCATTGCCATAGGTGACGCGGGCCAGGTCGTGGGGCACGTTTTTGTTGCTGACGTCCACAATGGCAAAGCGGTTGCTGTTGCCGTCGGCATCAAAGCAAATGTCTTTGCCTTGATGGGCTTCGTCTGGCCCGTGATAGACCACGCATTGGGTGTCGTGGGTATAGGCGGCGCTGTGGCAGGTTCCTGGTCCCGGATGGAGGGGATCGGCCAGGCTGACGATGTGCAGACCGCCATTACAGGTATTGCTGCCGACAGCATAAGCGTAGGGACGCTGGGGATCAATAGCGATGTTATGAGCGCTGGTGATGCCGCTGTAGTGACCTGATTCGGTGAAAGTAACAGGTGGGTTGGCGACGTCACGCAGTTGGTACAGGTCAAAGACTTGTATCCCATGCAGGCCGGCATTGTCGGCCACAATGTAGGCGTAGTGGCTGTATGTCTTCACGTCGCGCCAGATGCTGGTGACCGTAGCCGTAGGTAGATTGCCCAGATAAATGGGGTTGATGGGATCGCTAATGTCCAGGAAGGCCAGGCCATTGGTGCGCCCCATCAAGACGTATTCTTTGCCTGTGTCGGGATCCGTCCAGCCCCAACTGTCGTTGCCATTGCCGCCGCCAATCTGGCTGATCGGGATGAAGGCCAACAGGTCTACATTGTTACAAGGGAAAGCGCCGGCATACCCACCCACACAAGGCGTAAACGCCAGCGGCTCTTTCGCGGCGGATGGCGTGGTCTGTCGCTGCTGCAGCAGCTCCCGCTGCCGCTCCGCCAGCGGCAGCGTCTCTTGCGCTGCCAGTTTGGGGCGGTTTCCCCAAACCAGAGCCAACAGAACCAACATGCTGGCGACTAAAAACAGCCGCCAGCGCAGACGAAATGAAGGAGGAAAAAGTGACATGATGACCTTGAGATGTTTCTAAATGGGTTAGGAGAAGGGGGGATTAGATAGGGAGAAATAACTAATGACTGAATTGGTGAATGGTTAATGGATTTGCCATGAACCATTCACCAATTCACCGTTATTCCGCCTGCTTTTTACGCCAGGCCAACGCTGCCAGGGACAACCCGCCCAACAGACTTAAGGAAACCAGCCACAGACTGCTGCTTTCGCCTGAAAACTGGCTTAAGCCGACGCTGGTGGGTTCGTCCGGTATGTATTGGAGCAGGAATAGACCGTTCTCAGTGTCGCTGACGCTGATGAACTCATCCCAATACGGGTAGTTACTCCAGGCGCCAGCCATAGCAATACTGTCTGTATCTGGCATCACGTCAAAATAGCCGACTTCTGTGAAATCGGTGCTGGGCAGGCTGCTGATGTCCAGAATGCGCAGCCCCGATGTGAAGTTTGCCTCGTAAGCCAGGTTGCCCACAATGTAGATATTGTGGTCCATAGAAGTAGTGGGATGTTCATAATAGCCCAGGTACTGCGGGTTATCCAGGTCGGAAATATCAAAAGCATGGGTGCGCGTGTTGAAGCCCATGTGGTGTTCGTCATTCATGTCGCTCATTAACCAATAGCGGTGATCAGGCGTCAGCGAACCCTGGTGGGCGCGGGCGATAAGGGGGTAATCGAAGCGCGCCACAGCGATGGGGTTATCCTTATCGGTTACATCATCAATACTCATATTGTTGTCGCTGCCCGTGAAGCACAGTTCATGCCCGCTGTAAGCAGCGTCAGGGCCGTTATAGAGAAGGCACTCGCTGTCGGACAGCGGCGCATCGTCAGTGGCGGCGCAGCCCACAAAAGTGGGGTTCAGGCTGTCCTGGATATTGATCATATGAATGGCTGCGCTGCAAGTGTCACTGCGGAAGGCGTAGATATAGCCAGTTGCTTCGTTTACCCACAGGTTGTGCCCAGAGCCGAAACCATCATAATGGGCATCGGCAGTGAAGGTAACGGGCGGATTGACCACATCACGCAGTTTGGTCAGATCGAACACCTGCATCCCGGATTGGGTGGGCACGTCGGCGGTGATGAAGGCGTAATTCTGGTATACCTGCATGTCGCGCCATGTAGACGCGCCATCGTGCCCAGGCAGATTGCCCAGGTAAATGGGGTTAGACGGGTCGGTGACGTCAATAAAGGAGGTGCTATCGGTGAGGCCGAAGATAACGTATTTTTTGCCCGTATCGGGGTCGGCCCAGGCCCACAGGTCATTCCCTTTGACGGTTTCATTGGCGGCGCCCATCTCCGTCAGACTGAGGTGGCCGAGCAGGTTGACGTTGTGGCAGGGGTAGATGCCGGCATATCCCTCCACACAATCCGCGCCGGTGGTTTCTGCCCCAACCTGTTGGGCAAGCGCATGACCGGCTGCCCACACAAAGGCAGTCGCTAACAGACAAAATAGAGCAAAGCGAGCGAGTAAACGCATAGAGGGGAACTCCTTTCCTTCATTTTCGGGACTTGATGAATGCGGCGGCACAGCGGCCGGTTGACGGTCAGGAGAAGCCAGGTTGGGGCAATGTTTAGGCGGGAGTTAAAAACCTGGATTCTGATTGTTCATAACTGATTCTACTTTGGGTAGGGGCAGGTTAGCAAATGATAGGCAAAACTGGTGATAGCATTGCCTGAATCAAGTATAATCTGCCCCATGAAACCATTGTTACGTTTTTCACATACTTTATTCGTACTGCTGCTGTTGTTGGTTGCCTGTGAGGCGGAAACGCCGGGGGTTCAGGTCACCGATGTCTGGGGACGAGCATCGTCCATGATGACCGAAGCCGGGGCTTTCTACATGATAATTGAAAACACAGGGGCAGACGCTGACGCTTTGTTGGCGGTAGAATCGGCTGTTTGCGGCATCACCGAACTGCACGAATCGTCTATAGACGAGGCCGGCGTGATGCGCATGCGCCCTGTGACTGGCGGGCGCATCGAATTGCCTGCCGGCAGCACCGTGGAATTGAAAACGGGCGGCTTGCACGTCATGTGCTTGCAAAAGCAGGAGGCGTTTGTGGAAGGGGCGAAGGTTCCGCTGACATTGGTGTTTGAAAAAGCCGCGCCTCTCCAGGTTGAAGCCGAAATCCGCTGACGCATGAATCCGGCTGAGGTGACCTCATTTCAGGCGCAGCCGCCAGGCGCGCCGCGCCTCGACCTGCTGGAACAAAGCTGGCTGCACAAAGGGATGTTGTGGTTTTACATCCCTTCCTCCTGGCCTTTTTGGCGCGTTATTGCCCTGGCGCTTTTTCTGTTGGCGATGCTGGCTGGCTGGTGGAGGCTGCTGTGGGATTCCTCACTAGCGGGGCGCGTTGGCGCATTCATGCTGCTGCTGCTGCTGGCCGATGCGCTGTGGTTGGCAGCGCTGCCTCGCCTGGGCATATCCTGGGGGGAATGGCGTTCACACCTGTTTGTGCTGGCTGTTCCCCGCTTCCTTCTTGCCGCTGCTGCCGCGCTGCTGGCCCGCTGGTGGCAGGTAGACGCGGCGTTGGCGCTGTTGGCAGGTTTGCAGCTAATGGGTACAGGGTTGCTACTTTGGGGAACATGGGTTGAACCTCATCGTCTATCTCTGACGCATCTGGCTATCCCGCTCCCTGGTCTGATCACTCCTCTCCGCATTTTGCATATCAGCGATTTGCACGTGGAACGTCTGTCGCGGCGGGAACAACGGGTGTTGGCCCTGGTGCGACAGGCCAATCCCGATCTGATCCTGATTACGGGCGATTACCTGAACCTGTCTTATGTCTACGACGTCGCTGCGCAGGCTGCTTCCCGCCAGGTGCTGTGCCAGTTTTCTGCGCCATTAGGGGTTTATGCTACCCTGGGCAGTCCACCATTGGATGTGCGGGAGATAATGCCGGCATTCTTCCGCGACTTGCCCGTGCGCCTGCTGCGGCAGGAAGCCTGTCTCCTCAAACTGGAGAACGGGCAGCAGTTAGCGCTGTTGGGTATTGATTGCAGCCATGACCTGCCACATGATGGGGCCATTCTGGCCGAACTGGCGGCGGCCGTACCTGCCGCCGTCCCCCGTATCCTGCTCTACCACTCCCCGGAACTGATGCCGCAGGCTGTAGCCTGCGACATTGACCTGTACCTTTGCGGCCATACGCATGGCGGTCAGATACGTCTGCCCATCTACGGCGCCATCATCACCAGCTCCCAACTGGGCAAGCAGTACGAAATGGGGCATTACCAATCAGGTCGTACCCACCTGTACGTCAGTCGCGGTATCGGTCTGGAAGGTCTGAGCGCTCCCCGCATTCGCTTTCTGTGCCCCCCCGAAATCACTCTGGTGACCTTGCAACCGCTCAGCCAGGGCGGCGGTAGCTAATCAACCGACGCCGCAGCTTATCCGTCTCTTGTGGCACTTGCTCTGGCGGCGTCAATTCCCCGCGTAAGTTTTCCTGCACCAACAGCCGCACGGCGGCTGGCGTATAACCCTTGGCGAACAGGTAGAACAGCTTGGTCAGGGCGGCTTCCGCAGTCATATCGTAGCCGCTAACCACCCCGACATCCAACAGCGCCTGCCCGGTGGCGTAAAGCCGCAAGTCGGCGGAGCCATGCAGCGGCTGGGCCACGTCCACAATCACCACGCCCCGGCTGCCGGCGGCGGCCAGAGCCTCCATAAAAGGGCGATTATGCGCGGGCGCATTGCCTGCGCCAAAGCATTCCAATACCACGCCCTGCACCGGCGGGGCCAGAATCGTACTCAGGTATTCTGCTTTTAGCCCAGGAAAGAGGCGAAATGCGGCGACAACAGCGTCCCCAATCTCTATTACCGACAGCGGCGCGGCTGGGGGGGAGTGAAGCGCCAGGTCCCAATCAATCTCGAAATTGATACCCGCTCTGCCCACGGGGGGAAAATTGGGGGAAGCGAAGGCGGCAAACGTATCTGTATCCACTTTCGTGGTGCGGTTGCCGCGAAACAGGTTGTTGTGAAAATAGAGGAAAACGCCAGCCAGATCGTGGTGGTATTGACCCATAATAAGCAGCGAGGAGAGTAGATTTTCCAGCGCATCGCTGCGCGGTTCCGCCAGCGGAATTTGTGAGCCGGTGAGGATGACGGGCTTGCCCAGGTTTTCCAGCATGAAGGAGAGCGCGGAGGCCGTGAAAGCCATCGTATCCGTGCCATGCAGCACCAGGAAACCATCGTAGCGGTCATAGTGAGTATAGATGACGCGGGCGATTTCGCCCCAATTGGCAGGCGTCATGTTGGCGCTGTCCAGCAGGGGATCAAACTGGTAAATGTCATAATGGGGGATGGTCGCTGCCTGAAACTGAGCCATGCGGGACATTATTTGCTGTAAATGGCCTGGCGCGGGTTGATAACCGCCAGCGGTTTTTTTCATGCCAACCGTGCCCCCGGTATAGGCGATAAAGATACGAGCTTTTGTTTCAGGCATGAGCGCTGGGCCTCAACTAATCGGGTAGGTCAGGTGTAGTCAAAAATGAGAAGTTTTTGACACGAATTGCAGGAACTTATGTCGGCGTCTCCGCATGAGACTATTTTCTGAGGAGCGGTATAATGCAGTAACCAATCCGTCTATCTGGGCGCGGCAGGTGGGAGACATTCTCAGGCTGTCTGGACGCGCTGCCAGGGGATACATGGCGCAAGTATAGCAAGAGTCTGTGTAAACCATAATAGGAGGTTTTGTATTATTAACGCCAGGCAAATGGTTTTGCTGCCAGAGTATGTCCCTGTTTCTCTGCCACGCGCACATCTCCCGGAAGCCATGGGGGTGCAGTTGTGGCAGGAGTACGGGCGACAGGTAGCGGTGGAATTCCCTTCACCGAAAACGGGGGATCAGTGGCAGTTGACTTCCCAGGGATGGGTAGGCCACATTCCATTGCGGCCCGATTTCCACTTGTATTTACAGCCCAAAGCGCCGCTGGCAAACCTGTTTGGCATGTGGGCTTATGCCTACCGGCTGCAAAGCTGGCGCTGGTTAGCCGGCTTAACGGCGTGCCAGTCGCTGCCGCACTTCTATGAACAGTTGGCGTGGCTGTTGGCGCAGCA
>CAZDSN010000065.1:0-11307 GCA_964507675.1 uncultured Ardenticatenaceae bacterium
ACACCATCGTTCTCCGCCCTCTTCCGCGGCGTAGGCGCCCACTTTGGCTTCCAGATCGACCCGGTCTTGAAAGAAGGTGCTTAACTGGGATTTGTATGCCTCTATAGCCGCGTATTTGGCAGCCAGGTCGGTTAGCGCAAGGGGAACGGTGTCAGATTCCCAGTCGCGGCTATCGCTAATCACGGCGGCCAGGGCATCAGGGGCAGCCACGTAAGGGTAATCTTCATAGTAACGCAGGCGGCTGCCCAGCCACTTCTCGGCAGCGGTTCGTGTGACCTGGTGGTCAGCATGGTTGCCTACAGCCAGCGGGGCATAGATGTAAGTAGCGGGCGGGAGTTGGGACATTTGGGCTGCCAGGCGGTTAATAAGCGACCAATCAGCGGGGCATATAGAGCCGATGACATCGTTCCATGTGGGGTAAATGTGGGAACCCAGGTCGTCACGGCGGTAGATGCAGTCGTTATAATCCCAGTGCACATAATCCGCGCCTAAAATGGCGCAGGCAGCTATATCCTCCGTCCGGCGCATGGCCACAGCGTTGGCGGCGACGTCCCAGCGTTGGTGCAGCAGTTGGGCAAATTCGGACAGAGGTCCTGGAGGGGGATCGCCAGCCGTGATGGTAACGATGAGTACCGACATACCGGCAGCCGTCTGTCTGGCAATCTGTCCCCCGCAGGAGAGGGCCGCGTCATCCAGGTGTGGCGATAGATAAATAGCGTTGTACTTTTGTGCCATAGAAACCTTATGTCAACAATAAACAGTTAACAGTCAACAGAAGAAACTGCAGGTGGAACGCACCCTTCCAGTGCATTGCGTCAGAAGAAGCGTTGTTCGCCAGCGTCTCGCGCCAATGACAACAGCTGCCACATACCATTGAATCCCGAGATTTATGGCAGTTCAATGATCACGGCTCCGTCTGCCCACGGTTGCCCGTTGGATTGATAGGCGGACCAGCGTTCGCCGCTAACGGGGTCATAGAGGCCCATGGCAATGGATTGGGGTCTGGCCGGCAGCGACAGATAACGCACGTCCAGCACGGGTGTATGTGGCGGCCATAAGGTGAAGGGATAGATGCCGGCAATCGCCGGTCCATCCGCCTGCCCCACTAACTGCCCGGCCTGATCAGTGACATGCACAAAAACGGCAGCCGCCTGGTTGATAGCGCTGGACGCCTGCCATTGTAAGGTAATAACAACCTCTTGACCATCCCAGGCGGCAGCGGCTTGCACCAGCGCCAGCGTAGTGGAGCCGGCGGGCGGGGTAAAAGTAGCAACCGGTGGGCCGCTGGTAGGCGACACATGGATGCCGCCTACCAGTTTGACGGCAATGTCCGTTGGGGAATAAGTCGTTAAGAAAAACAGGCCGCCAGTCGCATTGAGACGAGACCAATCCAGGCCGCTGCCGGCAACTTCATAATAGTACGGCATTTCCGGCTTGAGGTCGCTGTAACGCAGCAGGTCAACCTTCAGCGGTTGGCTGACCTGCGCCTGCAGCAGTTCGGCGGCGGGGATATAGCCGGGCAGGAAAGTGATCCCCTCATGCCCCAGCGCATAAACAGTGCGTCTGGCGGCTATCCAACTGGGAATATTGAGCATGTAGGTGGGAGTGCCGGCAGCGTTGGCCTCCAGAGTGTGCGCGGTGGCCTGATGCACCGCCTGGCCCAGCATCGCGTACTGCTGCATCCGCAGGCGAATAAAAGCTGCATTTTGGACACACAACAGCAGGCAAAGGGCAGCCGCGCCACCCACACGCGGCCAGGTGGTGGGACGGCGGGCCTCAACCAGCCCGGCCAGACGCGCCAGCACATCAGCCCATAGCCAGCAGGCGCCAACGCTGGCTAACATCAACAAGCGGGGGCCGCTGATCACGTAGCCAAAATCCAGCAGCGGAATGGCCGGCAAGAGGGCCAGGAAAGCCCATCCCCAACTCCACAGCGTCGCCCGCCCCGCCTGTGTACGCCGCTGTACCACCGCCGCTACGCCCAATCCCAGCAACGTCAGGGAGACGGCCAGCAGCAGGTCATTTAGACCCAAACGATCTCGCAACCACCCACCCACTGCCGTCCAGGGATAAGCAATGCCCTGGGCGAAGTAGGCCATATTCTGGCCGATGGTTTCGGCGTTGTTGAGCACGGGCGCCGCGCCGCTGCTGTAGACCCAGAAGAAACGCACCATGATCCAGACAAGTGCCGGCCCCAGCCAGATCAGACCGTCTCGCCACAACTCCCGCCGCGAGCGCGCCTGTGTCCAACCCAACAGCAGCGCCAGGGGAGTAATGAGCAGACCATTCTCGTGGGCAAAGGGGGCTAACAGCGCCAGACCCAGACCCAGGAATGTCCAGACGCGGCGGCCGCTCAGGTTAGCCTGGAGGTAACAGACGAGGCTAACCAGCGTCAGGGTCGTTACCAGCATGTGAAACAGCGCCCCAATCCAGGGGACTGCCTGGTAGCTAAAAGGGTAGAGCCAAAACAGGACAGCGGCCACTGCCCCGCGCCAGGTGAGGCGGGGACGCGGTTGGCGGGCGGCCAGCATTTCCCCCAGCCAGGCCAGCAGCAGGCCATTGACTAGGTGCAGCAGCAAATTCAGGCCATGCAGCCAGGGGGCACTGCCGGTTCCCCACCATTGGCTAGCTAGATGCCAGATGGTACTGCCCAGGGGACGGTAATAGGTGAAGCCGCCGTCGGTGGCCCATAGTTGGCGCAGCGAGTGCGCTGCGGCGTAAGGTATCTGGTTCAGGTCGTCAAAAAAGAAGGGGAGCTGCAGGGCGGGGCCATAAAGCCAGGCCAACAGCAGGCAGCCGCCCAGCGCCAGCAGGATGAAGGATGAAGAATGAGGGACGAGGGATGAGGGGTGAAGATGGTTGTTGTGGTCATTATATTCATACTTCATACCTTAGACCTCATACCTGAAACGTTACCTGTTTTGAGAAGATGGCGGGTGGCGACTATAATACCACGTTATGAGCGCTGAATTGTCACACATTGACGAGCACGGACAGGCCCGCATGGTGGATGTGGGTGCAAAGTCGGACACGGAACGGGTGGCGGTGGCCCATGGGGCCGTGCAAATGGCGGCGGAGACGCTGCAGTTGATTATGGCGGGCCAGATGAAGAAGGGAGAGGTGTTGGTAGTGGCGCAGCTTGCCGGCATTATGGCTGCCAAACGCACCAGCGAACTCATTCCCCTTTGCCACCCCTTGCCTCTCACCTACATTGAAGTCACCTGTACCCCCAATCCCGCCGCCAACCGCATTGACATCGAAGCCAGCGCGCGCGTTCGCGGCAAAACGGGCGTAGAAATGGAAGCCCTGACCGCCGTCTCCGTGGCGGCGCTGACCATTTACGACATGGCCAAGGCGGTAGATCGGGCGATGCAGATCACGGATATTCACCTGGCCTATAAGGCGGGTGGGAAGAGTGGTGAGTGGCAAGTGACGAGTGATCAGTGAAGAGTGGCGTATTGCCCACTGACCACTCTTCATTGACCGCTGTCCACTTTCCTCTCCCCTCTTCAGGAACAAAGCTGATGAAAGTTGAAGTGCGGTTGTTTGCAACTTTGCGGGATAAGGCGGGGAGCGGGTTGGTGTCTGTGGAGTTGGCCCAGCCGGCGACGGCGGCAAACCTGCTGGCGGCGCTGGCGCAGGCTTATCCGGCGCTGGCAGCGGCGCTGCCTGTCAGCCTGGTGGCCGTAAACCGTGTTTATGCCGGCATAGACACCCCTATCGAGCCAGGCGACGAAGTAGCCCTGTTTCCTCCAGTCAGCGGCGGGGATGATTTCCCCTATCCCACCTATTTTGCCCTGACGAGCGACGCGCCAGATCTGAACACTATCCATGCCCACCTGGCACAGCCAGACGTGGGCGCGGTAGTCACCTTTACGGGATCGGTGCGCGGCGAGACCGATCGCGCAGGAATGCCGGTAGCTACCCTCTACCTGGAATACGAAGCATATGAAGAGATGGCTGTCCTGAAAATGGCTCAGATCGCCCGTGAAATCTGGGCGCGCTGGCCCACCGTCAAGGGTATTGCCCTGGTGCAACGCATTGGCCGGCTGGACGTGGGGGATATGACTACGCTGGTAGCCTGCGCTGCCGCCCATCGCGACCAGGGCGTTTTCGATGCCGCCCGTTATGGGATTGATCGCCTCAAGGAAATTGTGCCCGTATGGAAGAAAGAAGTAGGCCCTGACGGTAGCGCCTGGGTCGAAGGCCATTACTGGCCGGAGGCGGAGGAAAAAAGACTGAAGGAAGAAGGGTGAAGGAAGAAGGGGGAAACCCTGGCTGTTTCCGGTCTATTTTCTGTTGACTGTTTCCTGTTACCTGCTGGCTGTTTCCTATGAGCGATTGGCAAGAATTAGCGACAAGATTTGCGCAGAAACACAACTTAATCCATACGCCCGGTGTTTATGTATTAGACCTGGTGAGCGAAGTAGGCGAGGTCGCCAAAGAACTGTTACGACAAAGTGATTACGGCGCAGGCGCCATGACTTTCGATGCAGCGGATACCGCCGCGCAGCAGCGATTGGCGGGTGAGTTGGGAGACGTGGTTTACAGCTTGTGCCTGTTGGCCAGCGCTGCCGGCATTGATTTGAACGCTGCCTTCCACACTACCCTGCAAAAATACGAAGAACGCTGGCAGCACAAAGGCCACGTCAACAGCTACGATATAAAAGCACCTGGAGAGAAAACATGAGCACACCCATCCGCAACGGCCTCCATCGCGTCGTCATCACTGGCGCGGGCCTGATTACGCCTATTGGTCACAATGTGGCCGACACCTGGGCAGCGGTTCTGCAAGGGAAATCTGGCATTGGCCCCTTTACCCTGCTGGACAAAGGGCAGCACACCGCGGGCGGTTTGTGTGAAGTGAAAGAGTTTGACCCCGACCAATATCTGGGACGGCGGGAAGCACGCCGCCGCGACCGCCAGCAGCAGTTAGCCAGCGTTGCCGCCATGGAGGCGATGAAACAGTCTGGCTTGCAAGTGACGGATGAAAATCGAGAAAACGTGGGTATCATTCTGGGCACGGGCATTGGCGGCATTGCCACCTTTGTCGAAAACGACCACACTATCCTGGAAAAAGGGCCACGCCGGGCCAGCCCGTTTTCCATTCCCATGATTATGCCCAATGGGGCTGCCGGCATGATTGCCATTGATTACGGCATTCAAGGCCCATCTACAACCATTACAACCGCCTGCGCTGCCAGCAACGATGCCGTTGGCCACGCTTTTCGCGCCGTGCGTTCGGGCGAACTGGCAGCCGTTATTACTGGGGGGGCAGAATCCGTCATGGTGGCCACGTGTATTGCTGGATTCGAGCGTGCAGGCGCGACCTCTTCGCGCGCCAGCGAGGTACCGCAGCCGTTTGACAAGAATCGGGACGGGTTGGTCGTTGGCGAAGGCGCAGGCATTCTAATCATCGAAACCCTGGAACACGCCCAGGACCGTAACGCCCCGATTCTGGCCGAAATTGCCGGTTACGGCCAAACTACCGACGCCCACCACATTACGGCTCCGGCTGAAGGCGGGGACGGCGCAGCGCGGGCCATTCGCAAAGCCCTGGCCGATGCCGGCCTGGTTCCCACAGACGTTGACTACATCAGCGCCCACGGCACAGCCACCCAACTGAATGATCGGTCCGAAACCGCAGCCATCAAAACCGCCCTGGGTGAACACGCCTATCATGTTCCAGTCAGTTCCACTAAATCCATGACAGGCCACATCATGGGGGCGACCGGGGCCATTGAAACTATCTTTTGTACGCTGGCTATGCGCGATCGCCTGCTGCCCCCTACCATCAACTACCAGACGCCCGATCCGGAATGCGATCTGGATTATGTACCCAACACGCCACGCACAGCAGACATCAACGTCTGTCTGAATAACGCCTTTGGTTTCGGCGGTCACAACGCCGTCCTTGTCATCAAGAAATTCCGACCCTGACAACCGCGCCAGACAACGCCCACAGGGGGGAAGACCCCAACATACCGGGCAGCGCCAGATAGCGGCTGGCGGCTGGCTTTTTCGGCTTTGGCGAAGTTTTACAGGAACACTCTCTGTATTACAATTACAGCATTCACAAGCGATCAATCTGCTTCCAGCACGCCCTACTGTTTTGCACCTGATCGAACGAGAATTGTACGCATGGACGATATGCATCAACTCCAGGAGCGACTGGGCATCCATTTTCATGATTATTCCTTACTGCTGCGCGCCCTCACGCATCGTTCCTATCTAAACGAGAACCCGCACCAATCCCTGGAAGATAACGAGCGGCTGGAGTTTCTGGGAGATGCTGTGCTGGATTTCGTGGTCGGCGACTATCTCTACCACCACTTTCCCGAAATGGATGAAGGCGGCCTGACGAAACTGCGTGCGGCATTGGTGCGCACCGAAACCCTGGCCGGGTTTGCCATCCATTTTGGTCTGGGCCAGGCGCTGCGTCTGGGGTTGGGTGAAGCGGAAAATGGGGGGCGGGAAAGGCCGGCCACCCTGTGCGGCGCTTTTGAAGCGTTGATTGGGGCGCTTTACCTTGATCAAGGTCTGGAGCCTGTCGTTGGCCTGGTACAGCGCGTGGTGCCATCTATGTTAGATAAGATTCTGGCCCGCTCGCTGCACAAAGATGCCAAGAGCGAATTTCAAATTTGGTCCCAGGGGCGGTTTAACATTACCCCCCATTACGAAGTGCTCAAGTCAGAAGGCCCCGACCATAGCAAGGTTTTTACGGTACAGGTATTTCTGGGGGAGATGGCGTGGGGCATGGGCGCAGGCCGCAGCAAACAGACAGCCGCTCAGGAAGCCGCGCAGGCGGCTTTACTGCGCGCCGAGGATTATGACGACACCATGGATGAGCCTGATCTGCCGCCTGGAGGGCTGTCATGAGCGCGGCAGAAAGGCTGCGGTTGCTTATTACAGGCGGCAGTGGCTTTCTGGGGCAGCGGCTGGTTCCATTGGCCTGGCCACAGTTTGACGTGTGTTACACGTATTATTCGCATGACCCACTGCCAATGAGCGCAGGGTATCAGTTGGATGTGCGCGACCGCCAGGCAGTGTACCGCCTGTTCCAGATGTGGCAGCCACACCTTGTCATCCACGCGGCAGGTTCTGACGCTTCGCCAGATATGGCAGATGTGATCGTGACAGGCACAGACAACGTCTGCGCCGCCGCCAGCACCGGCAGTACTCGCTTCATTTTTCTGTCCACCGATGTTGTATTTGACGGCCAGCATGCCCCTTACCGGGAGTCAGATGCCCCGCAGCCTATCCACGCCTATGGCAAAGCGAAAGCCACTGCGGAAACCCGTGTGGCTGCTCTGACTGATTACGTCATTGTGCGCAGTTCTCTGATATATGACTTACAGCCGGGTGGCCACAATTTTGATTGGCTGCTATCCGCGCTGTGGCAAAAAAAGCCTGTCACCTTGTTTACCGACCAGTGGCGTAATCCTGTCTGGGCAACGACGTTATGCCATGCTTTATTGGAATTAGCAATGCTGGAGTATGGGGGCGTACTGCATATTGCCGGCATTCAACCTCTGACTCGCGCCGAATTTGGTCTGAAAATGCTCGACTGGTGGGGCGTCGCCGACCGGGCAACTCTCTCTTTGGGGCCAGGAGACAGCCGCCGCTGGCCTGCCGACTGCCGCCTGGACGTCAGCCGCGCGGCGGCGCTGCTGCAAACACCCCTCCTGGGCGTGGATGACGTTTTGCGGCAGGCCCGCCAGGAAACACTACCCCTATGCTGAGAAGCGTGCCTGTGCCAACAAAAGAGCGGTATCAACTGCTGGCAACCTGCACCTGGGTGCTGGCCTTGCCGTGGCTGTTGTTTCCTGGGCAGTTGCCTTGGCTCACCGCAGGCATGACGCTGCTGCTGTTGGGGCTGCGGCTGGGGGCGCGCCGCTGGTGTAGACATTTATTCCCGCCAACAGCGCTAGACAGTTTCATTTTGCTCTACGTCACTTTTGCCGCCATTTCACAGCTATTCAGCCCTACACCTGAGACGGGTTTGCCCAAACTCTTCGTTATCATTCAAGGTGTATTGGGTTACTACCTGACATATGAATGGCTGGCAGACCCCACTCGCCAGGAGAAGTTTACCCTGGTATCCGGGGGCGCATTGGTTGGGGTTGCCCTGGTCGGACTGTTTACCCTGGAATGGCCGGCCCGGCAAATCATTAATCTACGCTTCATTACGGATCGCCTGCCGCATCTCAGCGGGTCTTTCACGGTGCACTTTAACGAAATGGCCGGCATCATTGTGCTGCTGCTCCCATTCCTACTGGTAGTAGTCTGGCGGTATCGTCGCGCCCGCTGGTGGCAAAGCGTGCCGGCATTCTCAGCCGTGATATTGGTGGGCGGCGTCCTGTTATTGACCCAATCCCGCGCCGCCTTGATCAGCCTGGTAGTAACCGCTCTGGCCTTCTATGCCTGGTCCCGCTGGCCGCTGCGGTATGTCTTACCCGTCATTGGCGCAACCGGGCTGCTTTTAGCCACGCTGTTCCTGACTACCAGCACGGGCCATACCTGGCTCGTCTCGCTAGACGAAATGAGTAAAGCAGGCACAGTTAACCCCACCAGTTGGCTGGTGCGCCTGGAAATCTGGCGCAATGCCACCCACATGCTGCAAGATTACCCTCTGTTTGGGGCTGGCTTGTACGCCTTTGATCCGGTCAGCCGGGCCAACTACCCATACGCGCTGGTGGGGCCGGGATTCAACCTGACCCACGCGCACAACCTGTGGCTGCAAACAGGGGCTACCCTCGGCTGGCCCGGTCTGGCAGCGCTTCTAGGTCTGTGGTTAACGCTGGGTTATCACTTGTGGCAGCAGGGCCGCCAACAGGCTTTGGCGCGGTTGTACGGAGCCAGTCTGGCAGGGTATCTGGTTTTTAACGCTTTCGACGTAGTTGACCTGATGCAAAAGCCGGGCGTGCTTATCTGGTTGACGCTGGCCGGGGGAGCAATCCTGATTCCCACTACAGCGAATGGCCGCCTGTCGCGCTGGTGGCGTTGGCTGCCTTTATTTGTCTTCTTACTGCTGCTGCCGCTGCTGCCCCGCAATCTGGCGCATAATGCCCTGGATCAGGTGCGGCTGGCAGGCGTGCCCGTCTCCCCCACCTTTACGTCAGAGCAATTGGGAGAGGACGCACGGCGGCAAGGGCTGCTGGCCTATGTGCGCGGCGACACCGCCGCCGCCCAACGTTTCTGGCAGGCAGACCCAGAAGCAGCTCTATTCCTGCAAAACCAGGGGCAGCTAGCCGCCTTTGCCGGCAATTTTAGCCAGGCAGTAGCCTGGTATGATCTGGCAATTGCCGCTGATCCGACAGCGGTGCTGGCTTACTACTGGCGTGGCGTCGCCTATGAATTCTTGGGGGATCAGAAGCAGGCAGCCATGAACTATGAATTGGCTGTTCGCCACCTGCCGCAAGAGCATCTACTCCCCTCTTGGCAAACGCAAGTCTATTATAAGTGGGCGCAAGTATCCGCAGCCGCGCAGAATTACCAGGTGGCGTTGGCAGCCATACAGGCCGCTATGCAGATTGAGCGGGATAATGCTTATTACTACCTGCTATTGGGGGATATTTTACGGGGGATGGGAGATGAGGCAGGTGCTAATCAGGCGTATGAACAATCAGAGCGGCTGCGTTGAACGTCTGCTCGTATCTTCTCAACAAAGCGTGGCGAAGTTAGTTGAGCCTGTCGAAACCAACAGCCTTCGACAAGCTCAGGCTGTGTTTCCCCCGAAATTTTCTCTCGAAATATTGAGAAGTTACGTCTGCTCAGCGTCTACTTACTCAGAAGTTTGGCCTCTGCAGAGAGGTTGAACTTCTAAATCGGAGAGCTATTCCTGCATAAACGCCAGGCGCAGGGCAGCTTTTTGCGTGGGATGTTAGCTAACCATGAGAACCTCCCCATTTGTTCTGCTAATGAGTTATAATAGGATGGTTTTGGAAATATGTTTTTCAAAAACAAGTGGGAGAAATTTGGTGGGCAAAGGGGGTGTAATGACATTGGTACTAAGGTGTCGAAAATCACTTTTTAACCCCTTTTTGCATCTTGACTTTTGTCCTTTAATTATGCTAGACTGCACGCTCAGTATCCTAAAAGACATTGAGTGTGTAACATCCCCTACACATTTGAAAAATTCCAGAGAGGTCGAATCCAGGTATGAGCGAAATGGCAAATCCATTCGAAGAAATGGAAATTGTGAGCGCGCTTTTGGCAGAAGCAACTGAGCGGCATTCTATAACCTACGATCGTATTTTAGAGCTTTTGCCAGACGTAGAAAACAATCTTCCTTTATTGGAGACTATCATGGAAGAGCTACAAACAGCGGGTGTACATTTGCATGACAGTGATGATACTTTAGACGAAGAATTAACCGATGATGATTCGCTGGACGACGACGACGAGACCTTAGCTGGATTGCCTGGCTACCCCAAGCGACATCACGCTGCTCCTTTATTTGATTTAAGCAGCGTGCCCATTGACGATTCGGTGGGGCTGTATTTTCGAGAAATGGGCCAACAGCAACTGCTGTCGGCTGATGAAGAAGTGCAGCTAGCCATGGAGATCGAGGCGGGGCGCGCCGCCGAGTCCGCTCTGGCTGAGGATGATGGCGAAATGCCTGTAGACGCGCTAGACGAATATCAGCGGCTGCGCGAGGCAGGCGAAGCCGCCCGTGCTCATCTGATCCGGGCCAACACCCGTCTGGTTGTCAGCATTGCCAAGAAGTACCGTGGCCGTGGCTTGCAGTTTCTGGATTTGATTCAAGAAGGCAATGTTGGCCTGATGAAGGCCGTAGAGAAGTATGATTATCGCCGCGGCAACCGTTTTAGCACCTACGCCACCTGGTGGATTCGCCAGGCAGTGACGCGCGCGCTGGCCAATCATGGTCGCACCATTCGTATTCCGGCCCATCTGGGAGGACGGATTAGTAAGCTGTATCAGGTGGCGCAGGAATTAGAGCAAGAGTATGGCCGCCAGCCTACAGCTGAAGAGATTGCTGAGTTCATGGAACTGCCGGCAGATCGCGTGCGCTGGATGCTGCGCACCAGCCGCCAACCGGTACACCTGGAACGCCCTGTTGGCGACGAATCAGATGCCGAACTCGGTGATTTCATTGAAGACGTAGAAGCGCCGCCGCCGGCTGAAACCGTAGCTCAAAACATGTTAACGGAAGAAATTGGTGAAATTCTGGACCAATTGACGCCCCGTGAAGCACGCATTTTACGATTGCGCTACGGTTTGCAGGATGGTGAATCCCGGACACTCAAGGAAGTAGGCGAGATGTTTGGCCTTTCCCGCGAGCGC